>CBFDBV010000165.1:0-9779 GCA_965603135.1 uncultured bacterium | reverse complement strand
GAGTTCCTGCGCCCGTCGCCGTCGGGCGAGTACAAGCTGGGCATCTCGTGGACCAAGGCCACCTACGACGAGAAGCGCCGCCTCCTGGCCGAGGCGATTATGAAGTTGCAGGGCCTGTGAGGTGCGCGCAATGCAGGGGCGACCCCCGGGTGGCCCGGCGGCGGGCGAGTAACCGGAGGATCAGTATGAACAGCTTGCGGCTTCTAGGCGTGACGGTGCTGACAATGATAGCGGCTCTCGCGAGCGAGGCGCAGGACCCAGCTAGCATCATCAACTTCGTGGTCATCGGCGACCCGCACACGTACACCGGCAACCCGGTGAACATCCCGCAGGTCGTCGAGCGCATCAACGCCCTCGACATCCAGCCGGACTTCGTGGTCAGCATCGGCGACAACGTCTCTGGGCACGAGGACCACAAGGTGCTCGAGGACGCGAAGGTCTATCACCAGCACATCAGCCGGCTCCAGGCTCCCCACTACTACGTCATCGGGAATCACGAGTGCATTCCGGTGGAGGTCTACAAGCTGCTAACCTGGGAGGAGTTGCTGGGTGCGTGGGAGATGGACAGCCGCTGGTACAGCTTCGACCTCAAGGGCTGCCACGTGATCGTGCTCGACGGCTGGATATCCCTGCGCAGCGAGACCTTTGCGGAGGTGCTCAAGGCCCAGCAGGAGTGGTTCCTGAGCGACATTGAGGGCACCGCGCTGCCGACGATCGTCTTCATCCATCAGGCGATAGGCTTCCAGCAGGCCGACTGCCCGCACTGGATCGAGACCGACAACCGCAAGTTCTGGCCGCCGGGCAACTTCTTCGAGCGCACGATCCAGGAGTACGCGGACAAGATCGTCGGCGTCTTCGAGGGGCACAAGCACAAGAGCCTGTGGAAGACGTGCTGCGGCGTGGTGTATCATCAGATCGGCGCGTCGTTCATGCACGAGGGCCAGTTCGCGCAGGTCTTCATTGACCGCGAGACGCGCCGCTTCCTCGTCCTGGCGCATCCCGAGCGCCACGAGCGGGACGAGCAGTGGAGCATTCAGCAGACCTACGGGGACAGGAGCTTGATGGAGGCCCTGCGGGACAACTGAGCTTCGCATACATCAGGAAGGGGCGGCGCTGATAGCGCCGCCCTTGATACTCTCTGGTGCCGAAGGCCGGATTCGAACCGGCACGGGGCAAGCCCCACTGCCTCCTGAGGACAGCGTGTCTACCAATTCCACCACTTCGGCTCGGTTGTGCACGGCAGATTCTACAACAGGGCAACGTTGGTGTCAAGCCTCAGAGCGTGCCTGCGGTCGGGGCCCGGAGGCGTCCGTCACCGGCGCGAAGATCTGCATCGGCGCGCGGCGGCCCTTCACCTCCACCTCGCCCAGCGGCCTCATCAGCTTCGCGGTTGCCGGATCGGCGGAGGCCGTGGGCCAGTCGGCGATGATGCTCTCGCCCAGCCTTCGACTCTCGCCCTGAAGCCTGAAGGCCACGTTGACCGCATCGCCCAGTATCTGCGGCTCCGGCGGCGAGGTTCCCACGAAGCCCAGCGACACGGTGCCGGTGGTCAGGGTAATGCCGAAGTCGAGACCGCTGTCTCGCCATGCCTCCGCGAGGCGGTCGCGCAGCGCCACGGCGGCCTCGAGCCCCCGGCGCGTGTGATGCTCGCGCTCCTCCTCCGGGCGGAAGAACACGATGGCCGCATCCCCGGGCCTGCGCGCCAGCATACCGCCGTAGGCCTCGACCGCCTCGTCCACGATGGCGAAGAAGCCTCTCATAAGCTCCATCATCTCGCCGGGCGCGGTGTCCTCCGAGCGCGCCGTGTAACCCGCCATGTCGCAGACCAGCACCGTGGCCTCGATCTCCTCGCCCTCTCCGGCGACCCACGAGGGCCACAGCCTCGAGAGCGTCGTCACCACGCGCTCGCTCTGTAGCACCGACAGCAGCAGGCCGCAGACGATGAGGCTGGCCGCGGTGCCCGTCATCGGGATGTTGAGGCTGCGGACGCGGAATGCCAGGTAGCCGAACACGATCCAGATGGCAACCAGCAGCCCGGTGAGCAGCAGCGCCTGCCAGGCGCGCCGGCCGACCGCGAGCGTGGCCAGCAGCACGCACAGCGCCATCGCGGCAAGCAGCAGGCTCAGAGCGCCGCCGGTTGGGGCGATGTAGCGCCCGGCAAGCATCGTGGCCGCCGCCTGGGCGTGGATCTCGACCCCGCTGATGGGTCCGCGGGGCGTTTGGAGCAGGTCCTTATCCTCATCCGTGGCGCCGATGAAGACGATGCGGTCGCGGATGAGTGATGGCTCGGCCCGGTCGTGGTAGACGTCCTCGAACTTGAGTCGCGGGACGGTCCCGCTGGGCCCGGCCCAGTTGATGGTCATCAGCGGCCAGTTGGCCTCGGGCACTTTGAGTTCGCCGTCCGTGGCGGCCTGGACGGCGGCGAAGGATAGCGCGCGCAACGCGGTCTTACCGTCGGCCGCGGTCTGCTCAAGCTGGACCCAGCGCACGACGTTGTCCGGGCGGAAGAGCAGGGGAGAGGCGATCCCTCCTGCCTCCTGCTTGACGCGCTGGGATGGGTCAATGAAGTTGAGGACCTCCTCGCCCTGATCGGTCACCTCAGGCGCCGCGCCGGCAACCAGCACGACATTCCCTGCCTCCGCGATGGCCGCCGCGAGCCCCTCGTCCGCGGCGCCCCTGGCGTCCACGTTCCCCTCCGCGTCCCCGAAGTAGATGTCAACCGCGATGACTCTGGCGCCGTGGGCGGCAAGCCTGCTGACCACGGGGGCATACTCGTACCGCGCGAGCGAGGCGGGGCCCCAGGTGTCAAGGCTCGTCAGCGCGGATTCCTCGATGGCGACGATGAGAAGCTGGTCGGTTGGAGGGGGATGTGCGGTGGCTCGCAGGCGCCAGTCGAGCAGGCGCAGCTCAAGTGCGTCGAAGAGCGGCAGGCGCACCGCGGCCAACGTGGACGCCAGTGCGACGGCGATGGCCACGACGACCGCTACGCGCCGGCTCAGGTGTGGGGGTGCTCCCTCGATGCTCATTCAGCCCGCGGCCTCAGCTAGTTCTGTGGCCTCAAGCGCCGCGGCCGGGGGTTCTTCGGTCGCCCGGGAGCTCCCGCTTGCCCTTCGCCCTGGGGCGGCTGCTGGCCTGAGGCGGCCTTGAGCTTCACGTAGATGACCCGGTCGAACACCCGCACCTGCTGCACGAGGTCCGAGGCCTTCTCCCTGATCGTCGCTGCCAGGGCCTTGGGCTCCATCGGCCCGGCCACCGCCAGCGAGATGCGCCCTCCGGGCAGCGGCAGGGGAGCGGCGCGCACGGTTCCGTCCACCTGGTTGATGATCTTGCGCAGCGCGGTGACCTGCTCGCGGCTGGTCACTCCGCTCAGGTCAACGCGCAGGGCTCCCTCGCGCTCGGCCATCAGCTCGCGTACGATGCGCGGCGCCAGCTCCTCGCCCAGGCGCTGGCCGAGGGCCCTCAGTGAGTGCGCTAGCGCCTCGCGTTCGGTCTCGCCTATCCCCGGGCCGATGGCGGTCAGCTTCAGAATTGACCTGCGCTCGGTGGCATCTATCAGGTGGACGGCAGCTTGGGCCCGAGCCGACACCAGGCCGCTGTCGAACCTCTTGTCCGGCACGGCGGCCACCGGGCCCACGACGAAGTAGTCGGCGTCGGTCCGCTGGCGCCACCTTATCCAACCGTTCTCGCCCACCGCGAACTTGGCCGCGTCGGCCCTGGAGATGCAGGTCTCGGTGAACCCGTGCCGCCGCAGCGTGCCTGCAAGCATCTGCGAGCACAGGTAGGTTCCCTCCTCACCCGCAACGCCATCCTCGGTGAGGGCGACCATGATCTTGGGGTTGCCCAGGTGCCGCAGGATGTCGCGGTGCCGGTTGCACTTGACCCAGGCGTTCTCGTCGTCCTCATCCAGGAGCATTCTCTGCAGGGCGAGCTTGACCCCGGGGCGCACGCGCGCCGACTGCGAGGGCGCGAGCTTCAGCCGCTCCCCGTCTGCCTCCGCCTCCACCTCCACCTCACCCTCGTAGACGTAGGTCGAAGACGAGCCGTCCTCGTCCACCTGGCAGCGGAAGACCGTCCCTTTGACCGAAGCCACCGCGCTCGGCATCTGCACCTGGAACTTGCTGGAGCCCGTGAGTGCGCTCTCGATCGTCACCCACAGGCCACCCACGAGCGCCTTGAAGCTCGACAGGCCGTCAGCCTGGAGGTAGGTAATCAGCAGGTGCGAGTCCTCGTCCATGCGCACATAGCCGCCGCGGCCCAGGCTCAACTCGGCCCTCGAGTCCGCGCCCGTCTTGACGGCGTCACCGGGCTTGAGGAGCTCGTTCAGCGTGGCGGCGGTCCAGCCGGCCGTGGCGTGCCGCACCTGGACGGTTCCGTACATCCAGGTGATCGCCGCCTGGTTGGTGGCCACCTGCGCTCGCTCGCCCAGGGACAGGCTGAGCACCAGACAGATCATCGCCACTATGCCGGACGCTCGCAGAAGCACCTTCATGGCCGTCACCCTCCCGTACGGCAGCCAACGGCGGCGAACACCAGCCAACGACGGCGAGCAACAGCGAACTACCGCCAACGTCGGCGCTCCCCCGCGCAGGAACGGCAGCGTTCATTTCACGTCACGACGGCCCTTGCTGGTGCCAAGAACGCTTGCCCCGCGGTCAATGTTCACAGAACCTACCCATCTGCGGGCCAGCCCTGTGCGCCTGATGACATTATTCCCCGGTCTTGGACACATTACTCCAGCCCGGGGTGAACAGGCAGACAACCCGCGCTATGCGGGCTAGACGGCGGCCCCGTTGCTCCGCAGGCGCTCCTGAAGCTCGCAGACCGCCACGTCCTGTGCGTCGCCGTCGGCATCGGCGGCCATCGCCGCCGCCTCGCCTGCCGCCTGGCCGATGGCCATGCACGGGCCCATCACTCGCGCCGCGGCCATCGCCTGATGATCCAGGGAGATGCAGCGCCCGGCCGCCAGCAAGTTCGGCAGGTCCGCGGACACCAGCGCCCCGTAGGGGATGTCGAACCACAGCCCGTCGCGCGGGTGCAAGAGCGCTCGCGGGTTGTCTCCCTCAAGGTCCGCGTCCGGAAGGTCGTCGTAGCGCTCCTCGTACATGGGACAGGGCGGGTCGTTGGGGCAGGCCTTGTAGCACAAGTGCGTGTTGCTCTTCACGCGACCCAGCGGGCAGTGAATGTCAATCCAGTAAGAGCAGCGGGCGACCGCGTCGTCGCGCCGCCGCGCGTCAACTACGTCCTGGCCGACCACGCGCTCGAGGCCCACCATCTGCCGGCTCTCGCGCAGGCCGAGGTTGGTCGGTGTCTGCAGGAGGTAGCAGCCCTGCATCCCGGGGGCCTCTTCGCGCCAGAAGTTGATGAGGTCCCAGGTGTCGCGGCGAACCTGTATCTCCCCGCGCGTGAGGTCATCCACGTTCGTGCAGTCGCCGGCGAAGCGCGTGGCGTTGACGGTCCGCTGGCCCTCGCGAAGCTTGCCGCCCAGGCCGCGATTGTACACGTGGATGCGGTCCTCCTCCACAGCCTCGTTCGCCTTCTCCGCAAAGGCCTTAGCCTCGTCTCCTGTGGGAAGTTCGTCCTCCCGCACCCCGCCCACGTGGAACATGCTGCCCATGGATTCCATGGCCCCGTCGAACTCGCGACCCTTGGTGAAGGAGGCGCCGGAGCGAGCGACTATGTCAGCGTCACCGGTCGCGTCCACGAATACCTTGCCGGCCACGGCCTGCCTGCCGGACTTGCTCTCCAGGACGAGGGCCTTGAGGCGGCCATCCTCAGTGATGGCGTCGGCAACAAGGGAATGAAGGCGCGGGACGATGCCCGCGTCCAGAACGAGGTTATCACAGACTAGCTTGAAGCCCTCCGGCTTGAAGGGCACACTGCCCCTGGGAGCGCATTCCTCGAACGGCTGCGCGGCGCCGAGGTCGGCCATGGCGCGGCAAAGCTCCTCGGCGACGCCGCCGATCATAGGCTCATCCGTGCCGGAGGCGCTCACGCCCAGGATGGGGCCGATGAGGCCGGTGGTGGCCATGCCTCCCAGGAAGCCGTAGCGTTCGATGAGCAGCGTCTTGGCGCCTGCGCGAGCGGCGGCGATGGCGGCAGGGATGCCGCCCGGTCCACCGCCGGCCACGATGACGTCATACTCGCCGATTAGGGGAACCTCGCGTGCCGGCTCCTGGATCGTCTGCATACTACTGACCTCCCTTACGGAGCGCATGCCTTAGCCCACACGTTCGTCGTGACACACGCGACCTCGGGTCTTATGCCCGGCGTCATTCCCACTGCTATTCAGTCGTCAATTCGTAGTACATGCGTATGTCTCGACTGAGCCCGTCCAGATCAGGGAATACCATTGATTCTGTCACACCCGCAATCCTCCTAACCTCAAGGAACATGTTGCCCATGTGCTCCCTGGGGACCAGTATCTTCGCGAAGTGCCGGTGAGTACCACCCCACCTCTCGAGTTGCGCCTCCAGGCCGGCCCGTACACTGCCATGCACAGTGAAGGTCAGTCTTTGGGCCCGGGCCCGGTCTGTGTTGTAGGGCGGTACGAGCGCGACCGGTCTAGCGGGCAGTCGCGGCTCTTCGTCCGTTCCGTGGATGACTGGCGCATACGCCCGGACCTCCTTCTCGGTCGCGTCAAATAGCAGCTCGCTGCCCGTAGACACTCTGTTGAGCCACCATGGGTCGAGCATCCACACGGCAGCCCCCTTTCTTGCCACGCAGCGGCACAGGGCGAAATAGAGCGCTATCACGGCGCTCTCGGTCCAGTCCAGAAGTCGCGTCGGCAACCCATGCTGACGCATGAGGAAATACCGATCCCAGTTGCTCTCTGGCATGTTCTCAACGAAGGCGGGGGCCTTCTGAACGAAGTCGAAGATGAGGTCCGACTCCGTGACATTGCGCTGACGGTAGAGGCTGGGCACCAGCCGCCATGAGGTCGCAGCATGTCCACGGAACCACGGATAGAGGGACCCCTCCTGGGTGGACCATTCATGGGCAAGTTTGGTGGTCGCATCCACGAAGTTGCCGAGCGAGGAAACCGAGAAGTCAGCCGCTTTGGGAGACATAGGCGAGTCCTTTCCACAGCACAACTCCCTGCCGTTGACTACTCGTGAACCTGCGTCACTACGTACAGTTGTCTTGGCGCCTCCCGCGTATATTGTTTGCTCACTTCTGCGGCCCAGGCGGGACGGCGGTCCCGTTGGCTCGGAGGCGCCTTTGCAGGTCGGCCACGTCCACGTTCTGCGCGTTGCCGTCAGCGTCAGCCGCCATCGCCGCCGCCTCGCCGGCGGCCTGGCCCATCGCCATGCACGGGCCCATCACGCGCAGCGCCGACATCGCCTGATGATCGGCGGATACGCACCTGCCCGCGGCCAGCAAGTTCGGCACCTCTGCCGACACCAGCGCGCCGTACGGGATGTCGAACCACGTCCCGTCGCGGATGCGCGTCTCCTTCGGCAGCTCGTCGCTGTGCTCCTCGTAGAACGGGCAGGGCGGGTCGTTGGCGCACCGGATCGAGCACGTGAAGGTGCGGCCCTCGACGCGGCCCATCGGGCAGTGGATATCCAGCCCGAAGCCGCACCGCGCCACCGCATCCGGGCGCTTGCGCGCCTCGATCACATCCTCGCCGCTCACCCGCTCCAGCCCGACCATCTGCCGGCTCTCGCGCACGCCGATGCAGGGCGCCGTCTGAATGAGGTAGCAGTCCTCCATCCCCCGGACCTCTTCGCGCAGGAAGCTGACAAACCCCCAGGCGTCGCGGCGCAACTGAATCTCGGATCGGGTGAGGGTGTCAAGGTCCGTGGGATCGCCGCCGACGTGCGTGATGTTGAAGGTCCGCAGGCCACGGGTCAACGGCCCGCCCTTGTGGCCCTCGTGCCAGCGGTAGACGCGAACCCGGCCCTGCTCGATGGCCTCGTACGTCTTATCCGCGACGGCCTCCAACTCGTCGCCCGTGGGGTACTCGTCCTCGTTGATGCCTCCGACCAGGAAGACGTTGCCCATCGCCTGCACGCGGCCGTCGGCCTCGCGGCCCATCGTGTACCGGGCTCCGGCGTGGGCGACGAGGTCCGCATCGCCGGTTGCGTCCACGAAGACTCTGCCGAGGACCGCCTGCCGGCCCGATTTGCTCTCCAGCACAAGGGCATTGAGCCGCCCATCCTTGGTCATCGCGCCGACGACCAGCGAATGAAGTCGCAGCTCGACTCCGGCCTCAGCCGCCAACCTGTCGCAGACGCACTTGAAGCCCTCAGGCTCGAAGTCTATACGGCCCCGCGCGACGCCCTGCTCGAAGGGGACAGCCGTGCCCAGGTCGGCCATGCCGCGGCAAAGCTCCTCGGCGATGCCGCCGATGATCGGCTCTTCAGACTTGCGCGCTCGCACTCCCAGCAGCGGCCTGACGAGCCCGGCGGTCGCCATCCCGCCCAGGAAGCCGTAGCGCTCGATCAGCAGCGTCCGGGCGCCGGCGCGAGCCGCCGCGACCGCCGCCGTCACTCCACCCGGCCCACCGCCGGCGACGACCACGTCATAGTCGCCTACCACCGGTATCTCGCGCGCCGGCTCGCGGATAGTGCTCATCGGATCTGCTCCTACGCGAACTCCTGGTACGCCTCGAACAGCGCTACGATGTTCTCCAGCGGCGTGTCGGGCTGGATGTTGTGCGCGGTGCACAGGATGTACCCGCCCTCGCGGCCCAGTTCCGCGCGGCTTTTGACGTGCTCGCGTACTTGCTCCAGCGTTCCATGCGGCAGCACCTCCTGGATGTCAATGCCGCCGTGGAAGCACAGGTCGCGGCCGAACTCGCGCTGAAGCTCAGCCAGGTCCATCCCCGCCGCCGCCGGCTGGAGCGATTGCAGGATGTCCAGCCCGCACTCAATGAAGTCGGGTATCAGCTCCCGCACGCTGCCGCAGGTGTGATGCATCACCGGCAAACCGTGCTCGTGAGCAAGCTCGATGTAAGCCCGAAAGCCCGGCTTGAACAGCCGCCGCCAGGTCTCGAGGCTCATCATCGGGCCGTATTGGGTCCCGAAGTCGTCGCCCATCATAAAGATGTCAATATGCTCCGAGGCGGCCTCGAAGACGCGCCGGTTGTACTCCAGGAAGTACTCGACGATGTGCGAGATGATGGCCTCGGCGACGGCGGGGTTCGCCAGCAGGTCCACGAAGGTCTGCTCGGTGCCGCGCAGGTACATCATAGTCTTGAGCTGCGCGGTGCGGTCGAGGCGATCGCCGGCATTGACCACGGCGCAGCCCTCGAAGCTGGCGGCCTCCTGCTCGTCCCAGGCGTAGTCCCAGCGGTCGGCATCGGGCCAGCGGTCGTAGGCGTCCACGTCCGCGACCGTCTCGGCGTAGGCCAGGGGCGAGTCCACCACGTGCTTGTAGCTCCAGGTGCGGCCCGCCCTGGTCATGGTCTTGAGGTGTCGCCGCACGCCCCAGAGGTCCTCGACGCTGCCATCGGGGTAGGCCCGCATCTCCTGGCCCACGTACGAGGGGCCGGTCCAATAGCGCAGGTCCACCTCCAGCTTGCGCAACAGGGCCTCCTGGTCCACCACGCCGAGGTGCTGAATGAGTTCCTCCGTTATCTCGGAGGTCGCCCAGTAGTCCCAGGGCACGCAGTCGGGCGGGCGTTTGCCCAGGGCGGTCAGTACACGCTGGCGGTGGCTCATCATCATCTCAGTCGAGAGGCGTCACGGCGCGATCTCTTCGGGGGCGTCGAAGTGCTGGCAGACGATGCTGTACTCCCGGTCGTGAACCTCGTCCAGGCGCTGCCTGTTGAGGTG
>CBFDBV010000164.1:0-9827 GCA_965603135.1 uncultured bacterium | reverse complement strand
GCCATCCTCGACCGCGTGGAGTGCTGCGAGGGCAAGCTCTACCTGGAGTTCGGGGGCAAGCTGACCTTCGACCTGCACGCCGCCCGCGTCTTGCCCGGCTACGATCCCAACGTCAAGATGCGCCTGCTTCAGGGACTGAAGGACCAGATCGAGGTCATCTTCTGCGTGTACTCGGGCGACCTGGAGCAGGGCCGCATCCGCGGGGATTTCGGGATCACCTACGATCTGGCCACGCTCAAGGCGATAGACGATCTGCGCGACTGGGGCATTCCGACCTCCGCCGTCGTGGTCACACGCTTCCACGGGGGCCCGGCATCGCATCGGCTCATCCAGAGGGTGGAGCGCAAGGGCATCGCGGCTTACACTCAGCCTGAGATACCGGACTACCCCAACGACGTTGGCCTGATCGTCTCTGAGGAGGGCTACGGGCGCAATCCGTACATCGAGACCGACGCCCCCCTGGTTGTGGTCACCGGCACCGGCCCCGGCAGCGGCAAGATGTCAACCTGCCTCTCTCAGCTCTACCACGACCAGCGCCGTGGCATCCCCTCCGGCTACGCGAAATTCGAGACCTTCCCCATCTCGAATCTGTCTGTTGACCATCCGGTCAACCTCGCCTACGAGGCGGCCACAGCGGACCTGGGCGATATCGTTATGATTGATCCGTTCCATCTCAAGGCGTACGGAGAGATGGCGACGAACTACAACCGCGATGTTGAGAGCTTCCCGATTCTGAGGAGAATCATTGAGCGCATCGCCGCCGATAGCGGCCTTGCCTCGGCCTACCAGTCGCCCACTGACATGGGCGTCAACAGGGCGGGCGTGGGCATCATAGATGATGAGGTGGTGCGCGAGGCCGCCACTCAGGAGGTCATCCGCCGCTACTTCAGGCACTACTGGGAACTGCAGTCCGGGCTGTGTTCCCGGCAGGTGCTGGAGCGCGCCGAGAACGTGATGCTGCGGCTGGCGGTATTGCCAACTGACCGGCCCGTGGTTGAGCCCGCGCGCCAGGCGGCCGCCGAAGCGGAACGGGAGAAGCGCGGCAATGAGGGTTTCTACTGCGGCGCTGCCCTCCAGGTCAGTGACGGCACAATGCTCACCGGCAAGAACTCGCCCCTGTTCCATTCCGCATCTGCGGCGATCATAAACGCGCTCAAGCACCTGGCCGGCATCCCTGACAGTATGCATCTGCTTCCGGCAGAGGTCATTCGGAGCCTCACCGATCTGAAGATCAGCTATCTGGACTCCAACTCGCCCAGCCTCAACGTCCAGGAGGTGCTGATAGCTCTGGGCATCAGCGCGGTGAGCAACCCGGCGGCCGAGGCGGGCGTCAAGATGCTCCCACAACTCCGCGGCGCCCAGATGCACCTGACCCACGAGCCCGGCTCGGGCGACGAATACGGCCTGCGCAAGCTGGGCATCTCAATGACCACCGACGCCAACCCCACCTCCCGGGGCTACTTCCTCCGCTAACCCCGGCAGGTGCTTTCCTCCCCTGCTGCGCTCAAAGGAACTGACTGCCCTCAGGACGAACTATCCCTGCGCAGCTCACGCGAATCTACGTGGGGCGGGCCAACTACGCACACCAAGGAGGCGGTTTCCCGACAATGCTAACTCGCCTGCTGGTCATCATCGGCATACTCGTCGCCCTCGTCTGTGCGCCCTGTGTGGCACAGGATACCGACGGCGACGGCCTCACCGACGCCCAGGAGGAAGTCCTGGGCACGAACCCGGAAGCCCCCGAGCAGCTTCAAGTGGTGCTCGAGGATGGCCTGGAATCCGAGGAGCGCCGCCAGGCCGAGGGCTATGACCCGACCAAGGACCTCCTGACCGTGGAGTTCTGCCACGTGGCCGAGGACCGCTATCTGTGGCGGCTCAACTTCGCCGACGCGCCCACGCCCGAGAACTCCGTCTTCCACCTCTACGTTGACGGCGACTGCGACGAGAGCACCGGCCGCGAGGGCCACCACGGGACCGACTACATGCTCAGCGTGGTGGGAGGCGGTAGCACGTCGGGCTACTACACCCCGGACGGCGTCCGCACGACCGGCCCGAAGGTGACCTTCCTGACGGCGGGTAACTCGCTGCTGATGTCCGCGGACTGCGAGCTGGCCCGCGACGAGAGGGGCGTGCGCTACGGAATCCACGTGCTCGTCCACACCACGACCAAGGCGGGCGAGCCGGCGGCGATGTCCGATTCAATAGGTCACACGCTCGTCGAGGGCATACCGGTGACGGATCGGGAGAAGATCATGCGCCCTGGCGACTACACGGAGAGTCATAACGTCACGGGCACGTTCGGGCTGGACCTCTTGCGGGCGGTGCTGCGCGATGAAGCGAACCTTCAGGTGCGCCACGACCAGCTTGAGGGCGACGGCTTCATCGTGGACCCGTTCACCTCGCGCCGCTTCCCGCACGTGAAGATGGAGCGCCAGGGCGGGCGCGTCTCGGCCTCCCCGCCACGCCCGGGCAGGTACCACGTGGGCTTCATGATGTACGACGATGGCTCCGATGAACGCGTCGTCATCCGGGTGAATGACGAACTGGCCGGCATTGTGGTCGCGAACCGTAACAACAACCGCACCTGGCTCTACTACCTGAGCGAGCCGCGCGACCTGAAGGCAGGCGACGTCATCTCCCTGGAGGCGGCGGGACCGGGTGGCAAGCACGGCATCTGCAACCTGCTCTTTATGCCCGAGCCCCCGCCCACCCGCACCATCGAGTACCGCGTCGAGAACACGAGGTGGACGGTGCCCGTGGGGACCGAAGAGAAGGTCAGTCTGTCCTGGACCACGACCTGGCCGTCGGCCACCAGGTTCGAGTACGGGAAGACCACGGACTACGGGCAGACTGCCACGGAGGAGTGCTCGCGGCTGGTGCACCGGGCGCGGCTGACGGGCCTTGAGGCAGGCGTGACCTACCATGGCCGAGGGGTTGGCACGAGGCCCGATGGCACGGCATACTACGGGCCCGATATCACCTTCACCGCCAAGCCAGCAGAAGCTCCGCCGACCAGGGCCGGCGTCACCCCCGTTCCGCTGACCATCCGCAACCCGCACGACGCGGCGGCGGAGAGCTGGCCGGTCACCGGCGGCGTCCCCTTCCCGCGCGGCGTGCTGGGCGACGCCAGCCACGTGAGGCTGGTGCGCGACGGGCAGGAGCTCCCGGCGCAGGTGACGCCGACCGGCAACTGGCCCGACGGCAGCGTGAAGTGGGTGCTCGTGAGCCTGCTGGCCGACGTGCCCGCGGGCGGAGAGACCGAGTACACGCTGGAGTTCGGGCGGGAGGTCACTCGCAAGCTGATAGCGGAGCCGATGGCACAGCGACAGGGAGATCAAGTGCTCGTGGACACGGGCGCCCTGAGCTTCGCCGTTGATGCTCACGGTCAGATCGTGGCCCTGGCACGAGGCGACGAGAGCCTCCTGGCGCCGGGGATGGGCTGTGCCACGACGCTGGTTGACGAGGCCGGCGCGACCTATCGCGCCGCCCTGGGTGAGGCTGAGGTGGAGATCGAAGAAAACGGCCCCGTGCGCACGGTCATCAAGACCGTGGGGCACCTCGCCGACGAGGCGGGGAACCAGTCCTTCCGCATCGAGCAGCGCATCGAGGCCTACCGGGGAGCGCCGTACCTGCGGGTGCATCACACCTTCCTCAACGACCTCGAGCCGGGGTTCACGAACATCGAGAGCCTGTCGTATCAGGTGCCCATCGCGGGCGGCGCGAGCTGGCGGGCGCCCCTGGTCGAGGGTGACGCGCTGCAACTGAAGGCCGGCGGGCCCGGGGTCCGGCAGGGCTTCGACAAGGAGTTCGTCCTCGGCGATGACGCTACCGAAGGGCGCGTGATGGGTGCTCTGATCTCGGAGGACGCGGATGGCTGCGCCGTGGCCATCCGCGACTTCTGGCAGAACTATCCCAAGGGCTTCGAGGTCAGCGACGAGGGCGTCAGCATCAACCTCTGCCCGGACTTCGAGGCGGGGCTCTACGACGAGTTCCCCTTCGAGAAGCAGGGCCATCAGCTCTACTACTACCTGCTGGACGGGCACTACCGGTTCAAGCGCGGGATGGCGAAGACCCACGAGTTGCTCCTCTGCTTTGCGGCCCCGGCGGCACGCGCGGGCCTCTGTCAACTCTTCCAGCGGCCGCTGCTGACGACCGCGGCGCCGGAGTGGTACTGTGAGAGCAAGGCGTTCTACGCCGTGGCCCCGCGCGATGAGCAGCTCTTCAAGGCCTACGAGCAGGCAATTGACAAGAACCTGAAGGCCTACGCAGATCGCCGCGAGGGACAGCACGATTACGGTATGATGAACTACGGCGACTGGTACGGCGAGCGGGGCTCCAACTGGGGCAACATCGAGTACGACACCCAGCACGCGTTCTTCCTGGAGTACATCCGCTCAGGCAACCCGGAGGCGTTCTTCCTCGGGGAGGGCACCGAGATTCACAATCGCGACATTGACACGGTGCAGTGGTCTCCCAACCCCGCCGAGATCGGCGCCGTGTACGTGCATCAGATGTGCCACGTGGGCGGCTACTACACCAAGTCCGTGCCCGGCACGCTGGGCTTCCCCAGGGCCGGTTACACGGTCAGCCATGCCTGGACCGAGGGGCACTTCGACCACTACTTCCTGACCGGAGATCGGCGCTCGCTGGAGACGGGGATGGCCGTGGCGGACTTCTTCACCAACAAGGAGCTGGGCCGCCCGTACGACTTCTCCAGTTGCCGGACGCCGGGCTGGCACCTGATCCTGAACGCCGCGGCGCTCGCGGCCACCAACGACCCTTACTACCTCAACGCCTGTCGAGTGATCGTGGATCGCGTGCTGGAGACCCAGGACACGGAGCCGCGGGAGCTGCCCGAGTATCAGAAGGAGCCCGGGCGCACACATCAGGTGGGCGGCTGGTCGCGGATGATGGTGCCCGGGCATTGTCACTGCGAGCCGCGCCATCGGGGCAACGCCGGCTTCATGGTGGCGGTGCTGCTCTCGGGGCTGAAGTACTATCACGACGTGACCGAAGAGCCGGCTGTCAAGGAGTGCATCATCGCCGGCGCTCGCAACCTGCTGGATGAGTGTTACTCGGAGGAGACGCACGGCTTCCGGTACACCTCCTGCCCGAATACGAGGTACGGGACCGGCGCATCGCCGCTGATGGTGGAGGGCATCGCGCGGGCGTACCTGTGGACGAAGGACGACCGCTTCAAAGATGCGCTCACCGAGGGCCTGGCGGCAGGCGCCGGCGGCAGCGGCTACGGCAAGGGCTTCAGTATGTACTATCGCTGCGCGCCGCGCCTGCTGGCCGACCTGGCGGAGTGCGGCCTGTCGCTGGCGGAGAGGCGGGTCGAGAAGCTCGTGCCGTTCACGAAGCCGGAGTGGATCGCCAAGCTCGGCGAGGACGAGATGATCGTCATCCAGGCCGAGGACTTCAGCGCACAGGGCGCCGGCGAGGTGCAGATCAAGGACGACCGGCACGCGACCTGGGGGAAGATGATCACCTACTGGCACAGGGACGTGGGGCACTGGCTGGAGTGGAAGTTCGATGTGCCGCAGAGCGCGAAGTACCGCGTGCTGCTTCGCTACGCCACCTCGAGCGAGAACCCCGTGCGCAAGTTCGAGTTGGATGGCGAGGTCCCGCACGCCGACCTGGCGGCCATCAAGTTCGAGCCAACCGGCGGGTTCGGCGGCAATCCGAAGGACTGGCGATTTCACACGCTCAAGGACCATGAGGGGAACGACCTCGTCATTGCCCTGGAGAGCGGCGAGCACACGATCCGGATGACCAACCTGGGCGACGGCCTGGGGCTGGACTTCATCATCCTGGTGCGGGTGAAGTGACGCCGCCGGATGTCCGCGTCCACTCACGAGGACAGTCGGACGGCCGCCAGCACCCTGAGCCGAGGAGAGGCAACAGATGGAGCCCGTCAAGCTCGGAGTTATCGGTTGCGGCGTGATCGGCAGCGTTGACCTCAAGGACGCGATGGAGTGCGAGCTGACCGACGTGGTCGCGGCGGCGGACCTGCGCGTGGCGCGCCGCGACCATGCGCAGGAACTGGGAGTTCCACGTATCTACGAGGACGGCCGCGACCTCCTCGATGACGACCCCGAGGTCGAGGCCGTCATCATCGCCTTTCCAGCGGCCGGGCGCACCGCGATGGCGCTGCGTGCCTTCGCGCGGGGCAAGCACGTTCTGACGGAGAAGCCCGTGGCGATGAACGCCGCCGAGGTCGAGACCATGATCGCCGCACGGGGTGACCTGGTGGGCGCGTGTTTCTCGTCACGCTTCCGGTTCTGCGACTCTGCGCAGGCCGCGACGAAGCTCGTCGCCAGCGGTGCGCTGGGCCGCATCCGCACCTTGCACGTCCGGGCCCTCATCGCCGCCGGGCCCCCGACCGGAAAGACGCCGCCCCCCTGGCGGGAGTCATTCTCGATGAACGCCGGAGGCATCCTCACCAACTGGGGCTGCTACGACCTGGATTACATCCTGGGCATCGCGGCGTGGTCTTTCCGCCCTGAGACCGTCCTGGGCCGGATCTGGCCGTGCGTGCCTCAGTTCCGCCACCACGTGGCCCCGGAGTCGGACGCCGACTCATACTTCACCGCGCTGGTGGTAGGGCAGGATGGGTCGGTGCTGTCCATCGAGCGCGGGGAGTTCATGCCCGCCCACTCCGAATCAGCTTGGCAGATCGTCGGCACCAACGGGTCGCTCACGCTGTCAATGACGGGCGACGAGAAGAGAATCGTGCACGATGACACCAGCGCGGAGGAGGGCGTCGTGTCCAAGATCATCTGGGAGGGTGACGACAGTGGCCGAGGCAACCCGGGCGTCATCGAGGACTTCGCGCTGGCCGTTCGGGAGGAGTTCCCGCCCGCCACGAGCCTGGAGAATTCCCTGGTCATCGCGCAGATCAGCGACGCCATCTACGCCTCGGCGCGGCTGGGGAAGGCGGTCGAGGTCGGCTAAGCGCCAGCCGCAGGTGGGCGCCCTTCTCACTATCTCATGGCGAGATGAACCCCGACTGCCATCCTCGGGCCACGTCATCAGCAGATGCTTGTGCTGACGCGCCCACTGCACTGAGCGCGACAAACAAGGCGCCGAAGCAGTCAGCGCCGCCGTGGACATCAGGGAGTCCGGTTACGGCTCCTGCCCGACAGCAACCACGTAGAGCCGGTGCGGGTCGGAGGTCGCCACGATGACCTCCTTCACACCGTCGTCCTCCGTGTCCGCGGCGATCATGTCCTCGAGGCGCGCTCCACAGTCGAGATGGCCCACCAGCCTGCCTTCGGGCGTTACCAGGAAGACCGTGCCATCCTTACAACCGGCTGCCAACAGGGGAGCCCGGTCGCCGCGACGCACCAGCGCCGTGTGTGAGATCGCGCTGCTCAGCGGCAGGCCCCAGGTCTTCTCGCCCGCCTGGTCGAAGGCGCACAGGTAGCCGCTGTCAGACCCGACCGCCAGTATACCGCCTTTCTCGCGCGGCACGATCGTGAGCGAGCGGATGGGGCGCGTCAAGTTGCGGAGCCACAGGCTGTCGGTGTACCCCGACGCAGGCGCATAGGCCCGCAGGTTCCCCCGGTTATTGCCGCAGAAGACCGTCCTCTCTCCGTCGCCGTCCAGGTCGCCCACGGCAATTGCCGGGAGGCTGGTGCACCACGAGTCGTTGAAGTACTTGCGAAGCAGCTTCCCGCTCTCGTCCAGCACCCAGCAGATGCCGTTTGACGAGGTCAGGCCGTTGCCCGTCAGCACATGGCGCTTGCCGTCGCCAAACAGGTCGGCGGTGACGATGGTGGTGCAGATGCCGTGGTCGGTGCGGAAGCGCCAGAGATGGTTGCCCTCGCGGTCCAGACACTGAAGGCGCATGTTGCCGGCGCCGACGAGTATCTCCGGCTTGCCGTCGCCGTTGATGTCGTCGGCGCAGATCTTGCGGACCTTGGAGGTGCCCAGCGTCCACCACATCCAGATCTGCTCCTCGCGCAGGAAGGGAACCCGGTGCCTCCAGATCTCCTTGAGGTCGGCATCAAGCGCGTAGAGGTGCTCATCATCGGAGCCCACCAGCAGCTCCTGGGCGCCGTCGCCGTCCAGGTCGCAGGCATGGAGAGCGTGCACCGGGCCGCCGGTCGCGACTTCACCCGCCACAGCGCCGGCCGTGTCCCACTGCCCGACAGTACCGTCGGTCATTCCGACCGCCAGCCGTGAGCCACGCGGGCCCTTGCAGACCTCCAGCGACAACGGACGACTGACAAGCTCCGCGGCCCAGCGTTCCTCCAGTACTGGCAGGCCCTGCCAGGGGTTCGCGGCTTCTCCGGCGGCGACAGCAGCTTCCTTCCAGGCGACCTCCAGGGCCTCCTGTAACGGCCCGGCGTCAGGTTTTTCGTCGGCACTGAGCGCCCGGCCGTTCAGCGAGGCCGTGGCGTCGTGGAGAATCACCCGCGTTGGGCTGACGTAGAACAGCTTGCCGGAGGCGGCAAGTGGCCCCGCCCGGACGCTCGCACCATCCACGCCAGCGCCGACCAGCGCCATCTCCCCGCCGCACTCGACCAGCGCGCAGTGGTCATTCAGCCGCCGGAACTGGACCTCCCTGTGCGTCGCGGCGTCCATGGCGTAGAAGAGGTTCTGGAAGCACGCCGACTGCCCGGCGCTCAGCTCCTTGCTCGTGCTCTGCTCGAGGATGTTGAGGGCCTGGTCCCGGTGAGCACTCACAGGCAGGTACTTGCCCAGGGTCTCGGTGTCCCGGTCCAGGGTGGCGGGCACATCCGGCGGGAAGAGGAGCCGGAAGCGGTTCGGGAGGACCTCCTGCTGCTGCCGCTCACCTGCACGGTACAGACCGACGCCGCAGATGGCGACCGAGTAAGCCTCCGAGTTGGGGTGCTTCCCCACCACGGTGAAGCGCAGCGCGTGGTCGCCCTTCTCCAGGCGCAGCGCAGGCACGCGCGTTTCCTTCCGCTTCGGTCTGCCCTCCTTGTACAGATCAATCGGCTCGCCGACCGGCTGCCCGTCCACGGAGAGCTGGATGGTGGCCCTGCCCGTGTAGTCGAGGGTCTCGACCAGCAGGTCGTACTCCCCGCCCTCAGCGATGGCGACGCTCACCTGCGCGTAATCCCCCTCCTCATCGGCCCGGTAGAACAGCGAGTCGTAGTTCGCCAGGTGATAGAGGTACTTGCCCGAGGTCTCCGTCACCGCCTCCACCAGCTCTGCACCATCGTAGAAAGAGCCGGCCCGGCGCACCTCATCCTGAGCCGACTCAAACAGCCCAGGCCTCAACTCCGGCGCGCCCAGACTCCGCCAGCCCAGCACGAACGAGTAATCGCCCTGCTCCAGCGCCGTCATCTCATCCAGCACGAAGGTGTACTCGTCCGGGAGCCAGAGGAGGTGGCGCGTCCAGGCGACGCCATTGTAGTGCGGCAGACGCGTGGCGGCGTAGGCGTAGCCATCGCCCTGAGCGCTGCGGACCAGCTCGGCTGCCCGCGGCGCTGTCGGCTCGCCGAGACCGCCACGGGCCACGGTCACCGCGTTGTGAAAGCTCATGGTGGGCCCGTTGAAGATGTCAATCTCGCAGAGCCAGCGGCGCCCGTTGGCCGAGAACTCGCCGATGGTGTTGGCGTCATCGTAGGAGTGGCTGCCGCCGGCCACGCCATCCAGCATCAGGTACTCGTCCTCCGCGTCGAAGCCGCTGCGGAAGGTCAGCTTGTCGAAGGCCCTCTCAAGGGGGACGTCCTCGGGGTTCCGCAGGGAGGTGCGGAAGTACAGCTCGTCGGCCGGGATGACCTTCAGACCGAAATGGTCCTCGGGCACTCGTGGCTCCACGGCCACGTTGAAGCCGCGGAGGGGTTCGT
>CBFDBV010000163.1:0-9843 GCA_965603135.1 uncultured bacterium | reverse complement strand
GGGCTGCGTGGACCCGCCAAAGTACCGCATAAGCACTGGCACCGTTCGTGGGGGCAGGTCATCTGTGCGTCGCACCCGGGCGTTATCGAAGGGTCTGAACTGCGCCCCACAGCAGTGCGAGGCGACCACCAGACAGGCTGCAGCGCAGCACACGGTACGAATGGCGCTCGGCACGGCCCGATCACTTGCCTTCTCGCCGCGGCTCGAGAGCGGCGGCGTATCGTGCTTGGGGACTACTCCAGCACCAGCCAGCCCCTGGCCTCGACGTCCCTGTTGCCGAACGGAGTCGGGAACCAGTTGGAGATCTCCTCGTACTCGTGCGTGCCCGCCTTCACGTTGCGAACGAGATTCATCTTCAGGAAACGGTCGCGCACGGAGCGCACCTCGATGTCCGCAAAGGGCACCGAGAACTCTGTCGTCCATCCCCGGCCCGGCTGGCGGGTGCTGGCCGCCTCGATGTCACCGTCCCAGGCGGCGTCGGGTCCGTACATGTCGAAGAGGTTGGGCGGACTCTCGGTGTTGACAATCAACTGAAAGACGCCGTCAAGGTCCTGCACATCAGGCTTGTTGAGCAGAAACTCCACCGAATCGTCGTGCCAGACACGACCGTCCCGGCCAGCCGATACGACCATGAAGTCCTCGCTCTCCTGCTCGCACTCAGCGGCGACGTAGATGCGCCGAGTGTCATGGGTGAGCCAGAACCGAGTGTTGAACCGCGCCGGGGCGGCCTTCTGCAGGACGAAGAAGCTGCCGTACTGCAGCACCTCGCGGCCGCGCGCGTCCTTCTCCCAGCACGCGTCGTCCAGCTTGCCGTCTATGACCGGCGGCGTGGCGATGCGAGCCGCCACGGCCACCCGGCCCGCCGAGAACGAAACCTCGTCTAGAAGCGCCTTCTCGGCAGGGGACAGCTCCCGCCCCCCGACAGCCCCATGAGCCACATCCTCGAGCTCCTCTCTGACCAGCGCGGGCGTGATCTGTCTCTGCCCACGCACCCGGTTCATGGCCTCGGTGGCGATGGTTGACGCGAGGGTGGTGTGAGCACGCGTGTACGGGCCATGCAGCTTGCTCTCGGGCTCGCGGCACTGCCACGGGTCATCCGCGAGCACCCACGTATGGTACAGCCCCAGGTCGTACTCAGGCCCGGTGACCGCGGAGAGGGCCTCCAGCGCGTCGCCAATGCCCGCCACCGTGCCTGCCCCCTCCAGGGCCGCCATCGCGGCCTGGTACCTGGCTGCCATGATCCGGGTGACGCCGAAGGCCTCGGCGATATACTTCACGCGGCGCCTGACCACGTCGCTGCGCGCCGCCTGCCGCCCCTCCTCCAGGCACTCGAGGGCCTCCTCGATCACCTCAGGACCGTAGCGAAGGAACTGGTGCGGGCTGCGGAAAAAGTAGTAGCGCGCCCTCTCCGCCCCCGGCTCCTGGTACGAGATCGGCGCCTCGCCCTGCCGTTCGCACAGGGCGATGTACTTGCGCATCGGCTCGTAGGCCTCGGCGAAGAAGTTCCTGCAGAAGTCCTCGATCAACTCCTCCGGATCGCGCTCGGGATCCCACAGCAGCTTCGCGAAGATCCACACCTTGTAGCCGTCCAGCCCCCAGTTCGGATAGGTCTCGCTGTAGAGCGCCTGCGCGTGGTTGGCCAGAGAGTACTTCAGAGAGCGACTCATGATGCGTGTGTACGGGACGGGGATGCTAAAGCCCCCGCCGAAGTACCACTCGTAGATCCCCAGGCGCGCAGCAGTTCGGCCCCATTGGGCGATGTGCTCCTCGCGCATTGCGCGGGCCTCGGCGTCGCGGTACTGGGCGGACGTGCCAACGTAGAAGGGCATGATGTTCGGGTGAAGCTTGAGGCCCTCATACGGGTAGCGCGAGTACGAGTAGGCCAGCGTCCCGATGATATTCTCGGGGTGCTTCTCCGCGACCAGCTCCGCGATCCTGTTTGCGAACTGCCAGAACAGCCGCGAGCGATTCTCGTCCTCACCCTCCACGCCGACGTTCTCGGAGAGCTTGAGGCACTCGGGGCAGTTACAGTAGCCGCCGCCGTCGTTGGGGGCGATCGAGACCGAGTTCGCCTCGGGATGCTCGTCGAAGTGGGCGATGATGTTGTCGGCGATCTGCTGGATGGCGCCGGGGTTGGTCATGCAGGGCTGCCACCCGGAGGAGGTGTTCGTCTTCGGTGGCCTGCGCTCGCCGTCGATAAGGGGGTACCAGTCCGCGTGTTCCTTGCCGTAGACGGTCGGGTCGAGCAGCCGCCATAGGTTGTGGTGGAACTGGTACCGGCCGCGCAGACGGTTGCGCTCCTGCCAGGCCGTCGTCCAGGGGCGGCCGATCTCGTCATTGCCGACGGCCTTGACGCCGGAGAACTTGCGCATCAGGAAGACCGGCTCCTGGGTGTCATCCAGATCCTCGAAGACGAGGGTTTCGCGGCGAGGGATGACCGTGCCCAGCTCTCCCGGAAGGTACCAGCGCACGCCGCAGTGGTCCTCCAGAAAGGCGTAGGCCGCGAAGCCGCTGGCCCACGGCGTCGGGCCGGCGAGCACCAGGTCGTCGCCCAGCCCGCGGATGATGAAGCCGTCCTGGTCAAGCTTGGCGATCTCCTCGCCCCAACTCTCCCGCACCAGGCTGGTGAGGCCCAGGTGGATGATCGGCGGCTGGACGGCCTCGCACGGCACGCGCTTGAACCGGTTCCTGATGGCGTTGGGATCCAGGCGCTCCGCGACGCTCTCGCCCTCCCGCACGATGTCCAGGCCGCGTCCGGTCATCTCGGCAATCGTAGAGCTGAGGACCCTCGCTGCGATGGCCTCCTCCTGAGCAGGCGTCGAGGGGACCAGGACAGTCGCCTTGGTCGCTCCGTCAACGATGACGGCACTCCCCCCAAGACACGGGACCGCCGCCAACAGGAATGACACCATTAGGGCTGCTCCGCGCATGTTCAAGACCTCCTGGGCGTCTGTTGGCGGACAGTTCGTGCATCACAGATGCGACTCCTCTTGCGCCTGCCCGCGGGCTGAGCCGCGGGGGCATTACGCCCTCGCCGGTCGAAGGGGCCTGTGGGCGGCCAGTCATGCGGGCACTACCTGGGCTGGCAGAAGGTGCGCAGACTGAACAGGAGCCGAGCGGCTCTCGCTGCGCCGCACATTGACGTGTCCCGCGAAAACGGGTGCAGGTGTTATGCTAGAATCTGAGGCATCCGGACGCAACCGAGAGGGGCAGTTCCGTGAGCAGGAAGCGGCATACGCGGGAGCAGATCATCAACAAGCTGCGGGAGGCGGAGGTCGAGCTGGCCAACAGCGCCACGGTGGCGCAGGTGCTGTGGGGACGATGGCGGAAGCACTACAACACGGTGCGGCCCCACAACTCCCTGGGCTACTGCCCACCTGCCCCGGAGGCGCGGCAGAGCTGGGCGCGAGCGCGATCCCGGGCACTCGGATTGGCTTGAGGATGGCGGACTACCGGGCGAAGGAAGAGATCCTGTTGTGGCCGAGGTTGGGGCCAGATGAGGGCGGGAGATACTACGCAAGGCAGACGCCGGAGCCTTTGGGGTATGCGGCGGTCGTGCTGGCGTAATGTGAGCGACGGGGATGGCAGAGCCGGTTGGGGCCTGCCCGCGGATTCTGTGAGCGTGATTGCGGGCAACAGTTGAGAGGGTGACGTGGATGTGGCGTTGGCGGACGGTATCGGCTTCTCTGCTGCTGGCGGCGCTGGCAGCGACGGCGTGGGCCCAGGAAGATGGCGCGAATCTTCCCGTGGGCTACGACCGCCCGGGTGCCTACCAGGGCGGCCCCAGTCTCGCGGGGGGACTGCGCTGGATCCAGGAGGTCTGGCCGCGGACGATCACCTTCGCCGAACAGTTCGCGGGCGGCACGCCGACAGTGATGTTCATGACCAACTACGGCGGCGTGGACACCGTGCAGGAGCTTGCGCGGCGATTCCCCATGGACGTCGTGCACCTGTACCCGTCGAGCAACAACAAGTTCACATCGCGCGAGCACTTCGATCAGCTCCTGAGGAGCCGCGAGCGAATCGACTGCTTCGTCCTCAGCCGCTTTCACCACGGTACCATCCCCGCCGATGTGCAGTACGAGATGCTCAGCCGCGTGCGTGACGGCGCCGGGCTGGTGGTGGTGGACTGCTACGACCAGTCGCCCACGCTCACGCCCCGGTTCCTGGAGCTTGAAGCCGCCGAGCAAGGCGCGCGGCTCATCCAGGGCATCCCCTACGCCGGGCTGCGCAAGTGGGAGAACACCGAGCGGCGGGAGTATGTGACCTTCAACTACTGGAACACCGGCGGGCACCTGGACTTCGAGCCCGGCGAGAGGCCCTATCAATACGACAGCGTCACGGTTTACCCATTTGGCGAGGGCCGGATCGTGTGGGTGAACACCGGCACGCACTGGGCGCGGGCCAGGCGCTCGGGGCGCACGCTGCTGCCGCACATCCAGCAGAACCGCTCCATGTACGTTGAGACCGACTACTACTACAGCCACACCGCAAAGGTGATCCTCAAGGCCATCGGGTACGCACCGGCGGTATGCGTAGCCAGGGAAGAGGGCGAGATCGAGTTCGGGTCCGCGCGCCTGGCCAACATGACCAACGCGCCCTTCGAAGGTCGGCTGCGCTATCAGGTGCGGGATACGTGGGGCATCGTGACGGCCTCGGGCGAGGAGGCGCTGACCGTGGCCGCCGGGGCGAGCATGGGGCTGCCGGACGCGATCCAGGTCACAGACGCCGGGCGGCAGTTCGTGGACCTGTGGGTGCTGGATGGCGACGGACGGGTGGTGGACTGGGGGAGCGCGTTCGCGGACGTGGACCGGGGCGTCCCCGCGCCGGAGATAGCCCCCGATCACCCGGAGGGCACGCCGCGCGGCGAGCCGCTGCGGGCAACGATCGGCGCGCAGGGCGCGCCCGCTGGGGCGGTGGTGCGGGCGACGCTGGTGGACCGCTACTGGCGGGAGGTGGGGCGTCTCGAGCAGGCGGCGGGCGTGGCGGTGACCTGCGAGTTCGGGGCCGATGGGCTGGACGGGCAGATATGGACGCTGAAGGCGGACGTGATGGCGGCGGACGGGAGCATCCTGGCGCGGTCGTGGGCGAACCTGACCAGCCCGCACACGCGCGCCACCCGCGGGGGCTTCCATCCACTGATGACCTGCGCGGGCATGGCGTGCCCCGAGGAGGCTGGGCGGCGCGAGTATCTCCGGAGGCTGGGCTTCCTGGCTAACCGGCCCTACTCGCCGGGCAACCGGCTGATGGCCGAGGCGCACGCGTGGAATGACATCCAGATGCACACCTTCCCCTTCAACCTGCGCGGGGCGACCAACGACTACAAGAGTGATCACATCAACGACTGGGAGGAGCCGCGGGTGCGGGCCGACGTGGAGGAGGCCCTGCGGCTGGTGACCGAGGAGTTCAAGCCCTACGGGCACCGGGGCTTCAACTTCACCGATGACTCCCCGCCGGCCAAGGAGCTGCCGGCCGGCGCCTACACCACTGCCAAGTTCCACGAGTGGCTCAAGCGCGAGTACGGCGACATCGCGGCGGTGGGGCGCGCGTGGGGGATGAACCAGCGCAGCTTCCACAGCTTCGGGCGGGTGCACCGCGAGATGGTGCGGGCCGAGTACGAGGCCGGCAACACCGCGCCGTGGATAGACGCGCAGCGCTTCCTGCAGGAGTTGTGGGTGCAGCGGCTGGCACAACTGCGGGACGTCGTCCGCGAGGTCAACCCGGAGGTGATCGTGGGGTCGGACGCGGGCTACTACGGGTCGGCGCGCTCGCCCATGTTCGGGCGGCTGGACTACCTGGCGCCGTACTACCGCGACGGGCGGGGCACCAAGATCGCGGTGGCGCGCGGGCGCATGCGGCGGCCCGGCGACTACGGGGCGTGCTTGGGCAGCTACGGCGACAAGCCCGCGGAGATGTCCGGCCGCCGCGGGCAGATATGGGACGTGCTGTTCGCGGGCGGGACGGGCTTCTACTACTGGACCATGGGCGTGGGGATGAGCGAGGGGATGGAGCTTTCCGACAAGCACGCGCTCTACCAGTGCGAGGTCATCGAAGAGATCACGTCCGGGATCGGTGAGCTGTTCACCGGCGCCGAGCGGATCTTCGACCCCATCGCGATCCTGGACAGCCAGACCTCGGGCATCTGCGACCAGCTCGAGAAGGAGGGCGAGCCGGTCACCATCCAGGAGAACAGCCTGGCCGCCGCGCAGTGGGTGCTGGAGGACCTGGGCCTGAACTCGTGGACGATCACCACCCCCGAACTGGTGGCCGGCTGGCTGGCGGACGCCGGCATCCGCGCGCTCCTCCTGCCGGGGGTGACCTGCCTGAGCGACACGGAGGCGGAGGCGATACGGGCGTTCGTCGAGGGCAGGGGCACGGTCATCGCGGATGTGCTGCCCGGGCGGCGGCTACCCAACGGGAACCTGCGCAAGGCCCCGCCGCTGCTGGATGTCTTCGGCGTAGGCTTCGACGCCAAGGCCGAGGTCACACGCGCGCGGGGGACGCTCGCCGGCAGTGCGGCGGACGGCGGACCCATGCTGGATTTCGGGCCGGCGCTGGCGGACCCGAGAGTGACCGCCGACAGCGCGACCGCCCTGGGCGAGCTGACCCCCGAGGAGGGCGAGAAGGTGGCGGCGCTGTTCGTCAACGAGGCGGGATCGGGGCGGGCCCTCTGCCTCAACGCGTCCTTCTCAAGCTATGTGACCTACCGCAGCGAGACCGGGGAGCTGTGGCGGGCGTGGCCGGAGGTGGTGCGTGAGGCAATGCGCGCGGCGGGCGTCGAACCGGCGTTCACCTACGAGGCCGGGGGCGAGATGCGCGGCATGGAGATCAGCCCCTTCCGCAACGGCGCGGGGTACCTGGTGGGCATGGCGGACCTGGGCTTTGGCACCAGCGAGGGTGGGCGGCGGAGCTTCCGGGTGACCTGCCCGGCGCGGATGCACATCCATGAGGGACGCAGCGGGCGCTACCTGGGCGAGAGCGAGACCATCGAGGACGAGATCCCCGACCGCGGGCACCGCGCCTACGTGCTGCTGCCCTACCGGGTGAGGGCGGTCAGCCTGAGCGCAGACACCGCGACGGTGCAGCCGGGCGGGACGATCACGCTGACCGCGGACGTGGCGACCGAGCCCGGGGGTCGCAGCGCGCTGCATGTGCTGCGCATTGAGGCGCGGGCGCCCGACGGTGAGAGCTTCTTCCCATTCCGGCGGGTGCTGCGCATGGCGGAGGACGGGGCGCTGCGGGTGCCGCTGACCACGGCGCTCAACGATGCGGTGGGCGAGTGGACCTTCACCGCCACCGACATCGGCAGCGGGCTGTCGGCAACCGCAACGGTCACGCTCGGGGGTGGTGGGGCGTGAGGCGCGCGCTGGTCGTGGCGCTGCTGGTCGTGCCGGTGCTCGCGGGCGCGCAGGAGCCCGAGCGCTTCCTGGTCTACAAGGTCGAGCGCATCGCGCCGGGGCAGGCGCCGAGCATTGACGGGCGGCTGGATGAGGCGGTCTGGGGGGACCGCCAGGCGCTGAGCAGCATGCGCAACTTCCTGGGGCCGCTGACCGGCGAGCTGGCCACCCAGCCATCGGAGTTCGTCCTCCTGAGCGACGGGCCGAAGCTCTACCTCGGGATCACGTTTTTCGACGAGGACATGGACGCGATCCTGTTCAACCCGTCCAGGCCCGCTTACTGGAACGACTGCACGGAGCTGTACTTCGACCCGGCGCATGACGGCACGCGCTCGATCCAGCTCAGCATTGACTGCGGCGGGCAGCGCTACTGGCACCGGCACTTCAACGATGGCTACGGGTGGATCAACGACACCGCCTGGTTCATGATGGCCGACTGGCGCTGCGCGGTCGCGCGCGGCAAGGACGGGTGGACCGTCGAGGTGGCCATCGGCGCGCGCAGCTTCGGCATCGAGACCGCGCCGGGCTCGGTGTGTGGCTTCAACCCCTGCCGGTTCCGGCTGGGGGCCGCGGACCAGGAGTTCTCCGCCTGGGGCTTCGCTGGTGGTAAACGGCAGAAGAACATGGCCGCATGGGGCCACCTGGTCTTCCTGGCCGAGGGCGAGCAGGCGGGCGGTGAGGTCACGGCCACCGACGTGGCGCTGGTCTACCCGGACCTGACGGGCCGCGTGGTGCGCGTGCCGGTGGCGGACGGGTTCGCGGTGTTCACCGGAGACGGCGAGGCGACCGCCGGCTTCGGGGAACTGCTACGCGAGCAGGCCGGTGCGCTGCAGGCGAGGCTGGATGAGGCGACTGCCGCCCTGGAGGCGCTGCCCCCTGACGAGCCGCGCGCGGGGAAGCTGCGTGAGGCGCTCGATCCCGCGCGGCAAGAGGCGGTGTCGCTGCTCGGGCAGGCCCGCGCGGACGACTTGACGCTCGGAGCCTTCGACCGGTTGGGCGACGCCATGACCAGAACCGAGGCCGAGCTGCGCGAGATCGCGGGCCGGGCGAGGATCGTCGAGTTGGCGCTGGCGGCCAAGGAGGGGCGATGAGGGCATGAGGTGGGTGTGTGTCTGCGTGATGATGGTGGCTTCACTGGCGGCAGCCGAGGTGTACGTGCCGCCGCTGGAGTTCGATGCCAGTGACTCCTTCTTCCTGCCGGGCGAGAGCCACTCCGTCACCGAGGTCAAGGAGGCGGCGCGGAAGGGCTGGCAGGAACATGTGGACAGCGTGCGCTTCGGGGCCTACGGGATGGCGGTGACGCAGCGCATCAACCCCGACACGGATATGCCCGAGCGCGACAAGCGGCGCTGGGGCGACAGCTTCGTCGGGATCAGGGGCAAGAAGCCGCGCGTCTACATGGCCGCGAACTGGAGCCCGTGGTACTTCGTGAACGCCGAGATTACGCTGGACGGAGGCGAGCCCGTGCCCTCGCCCACCATGATCGGCCGCCTGGTGTACGCGGGCCTGCGCGAGGTGACCAGCGACCGCATCTCGGCGGACGTGATCTGGCGCGACGTGGCAGGCGGATATCTTCGGGCCCGGTGCAGCGGGTGGCGAGGATCGGATACCTTCGGCCTAGCGCTTCGCTACTGGCCCCCCGAGGGCCGGACGGTCGGGGAGCTTACCTGGGTGCTGACCTGCCAGCCGTACGACTACTCCGACCGGGGGCACTGGGAGCGCCGGCGATGGATCTGGACGCCCGTTCGTGACGAGCCATTGCCCGAGAACTCGCCGGTCGTGCTGGATGTGGCGAGCGAGTGGCAGGCGGTCCTGCACAACCGCTTCGCACAGAACGACGCCGGCGTGATGCTGGCCGCCGACCGCGAGAGCATCGCGGGGATGTCCGCCCTTGCCGACGGCAGCTACGTGCGCATCCGCGTTCGGCCGGTCTCCGCGGAAGCCGGTGCAACCCTCGTGCTGGGTGACTGGATATCGGAGCCATACAGCCGCGTGCGCGCGCGGTGGTTTGGCGAGGACGCCCAAGCGGTGTCCGCCCGACTCGATGAGGTCCGCGCTGTGCGCCCTCGCGCGCCAGAGACCATTGGCGAAGGCGACCTGGATGCGGCTGACCTGAGGGCCGTCGAGGCTGAGTTGGCCGAAGCCCGAGCGGCGTTGCAGGCTGCCGAGCCCGACACGCGGCAGGCCGTGACAGCCTTCGTGCGAGTGACGAGACTGTCGGATAAGCAGGAGGTCATCGTTCGGCAGATCCGCTCAGCTTGGGTGACCGACATGCTGTGGGTCGAGTGACAGACTCTCTCACCGTGAGACACGTACACTGACCCGGCGCGGGTGGTGGCGAAGGCACTACAACGTGGTGAGGCTGTCCTTCCCGAAAACTCACGTCAGCTGCATTCATCGGCCCTGGGGTCGCGTCGCCTCGAGACCGCATGTTGGCCATACGTGC
>CBFDBV010000162.1:0-9873 GCA_965603135.1 uncultured bacterium | reverse complement strand
GTACGGAGGGCGGGGCTTCAGCCCCGCCGGCGGTGGCCTGTGGTGGGCCGTTCATAAACGCGCCCGGCTAGACCGTGTACTTCAGATCAAAGCCCGCAAGATCGCCTCTCGGTTCCAACCACTCGCTGTCAACCCTCTCCACCCAGGCCATGGGCGGTCCCGCGCGCACGGCCTTGAGGAACTGCTCGAGCTCGGCCCTGGTACCCTCGGCGATCAGCTCCACCTCGCCCCCGCGCAGGTTGCGCACCCACCCCTTCAAGTGCATCCCCTGCGCCTGGCGCAGCACGAAGTACCGGAAGCCCACGCCCTGCACGCGCCCGGACACCCTCGCGCGCACGCGCGCTTGCTCGCTCACGGTCTCATCCGCTCTTGCCGCGGTATGCAGCCGCCAGGTGAGCGCCTTTGGCGGCGACCAGCGCACCCAGCCAGCCGAGAATGAGCAGCCCCAGCATTTTCAGGGTGATGGTGGCGGCGACCTCCGCGATCGTGGGGCCCGCGCCCGGCCTCGCCGTGACCACCTGCGAGGCGCCGCTTTCGCCCGACCCCCCTGCGGGCTGGCCTTCCTGCTCTTGCTCCTGCTCCTGGGCCGCGAGGCTGGCGACGTGCGCCTGGTGAGCGCTGTGAACCTGCTGGTCAACCCCATCGAAGACCTCACGCACCCACGTGAACACGAGGATTATCATGGCAATGCCGGCGAGGAAAACCAGGAGGCCGAGTGCTTTGCCGAGGGTCTCCATGCCGCTTGCCGGCGGCGTGGCGGGGGTTTGCTCGCTGCTCAACCCAATCACTCCCCGTCGGTGTCGCGGAGGCAGAGTATATCACAAGGGCGGTGCGCCATCAACCGGTGATGAGGTCGGCGGTGTACACCCCCGCCGCGCACAGGATGGTCACGACGGCGGCCGCGATGCAGACTCCCACCGCCACGCAGCCGAGCGCACGCCAGAAGTCCATCTCGAACACAGACGCCACCAGCGCGCCAGTCCACGCACCTGTCACCGGCAGCGGGATAGCCACGAACATCGCCACCGCGTAGACCCCGTACTTGTCCACCATCGGCTTCTTCGCGCGCGCCCGCCCTCTCAGTCGCTCCACCAGGCCGGTCAACCTGCCCCGCTTCACCAGCCAGTCGGCAACCGGATTGAACCAGAGCAGCACCGGCACCACCGACACGACGTTGCAGACGATCGCCAGCGGCAGCAGGTACACCAGCGGCATATCGTAGGCAAGGTAGCCCACGATGATCCCGCCGCGCAACTCGCTCACCGGAGCCGCCGACAGAATCGCCACGACGAGAGGCTCCGGCAGTCCCTGGATAGCTTCAAACACTGCATGCAGCAAGCGCATTCCTCCCGCCGTGGTGGCACGCTTGAGCGTGCTTCGACGCTCGCGGTGGATGCACCTCCCGCGCAGGAGGAATGGACTGACCCCACGGCGAACGCCCCACGCGCACTCGCAGCCACGCCAGCCGGTTGCGCAGGGAGTTGTTCGCCATCTCAACCGCCGCGCCAGAGCCCACCTTCGACGTCATCGGCATGGGTTGCTGCTGCTGGGACTACCTCGGGGTCGTGGAGCAGTACCCGGGGCTGGACGCGAAGGTGGCGATGAAGCAGCTCGTCCAGCAGGGCGGTGGGCAGGCCGGCACTGCGATGGTGGCGGTGGCCCGCCTGGGCGGGCGGGCCGCCATCTTCGGCCGCGTCGGCCAGGATGAGTTCGCGCGCCGCAACTACGAGGCATTCCAGGCTGAGGGCGTGGACACCTCCGGCCTGGTGACGGTGCCCCGCACGACCTCGCAGTTCGCCTTCTGCGCGATTGATGAGCCCAGCGGCAAGCGCAGCATCTTCTACATCCACGGCACCAAGGGCAAGTTCCGCCCCGAAGAGCTGCCGCGCGAGAAGCTGCTTGACTGCAAGTGCCTGCTGGTGGACGGCCATCACAACGTCGCTGCGGTCGCCGCCGCCGGCTGGGCCCGCGAGCAGGGCATACCCGTGGTGCTGGACCTGGAGCGCCCCCAGGTCCAGGACGAGCAGCTCGTCTCTCTCGCCAGCCACCCCATCGTCCCGGAGGACTTCGCCGTTGACTTCACGGGCGAGGCGGACTTCCGCGACGCCGCGCAAGCTATGCTGGAGCGCGGCCCTGCGACCGCAAGCGGTCGCTTCCCGCGGCCACAGCGCGGCCCGGAGGTTGTCATTCTCACGCGCGGACCCGAGGGCGCGGTCGCGGTCACCCGCGAGGGCGTCATCGAGCAGCCGGCGCTGCCCGTTGAGCCGGTCGTGGACACCACGGGCGCCGGCGACGTCTTTCACGGCGCCTTCGCCTACGGCATCGCGCTGGGCTACGACCTGGCGCGCAACCTCAAGTTCGCCTCTGCGGTGGCGGCGCTGAAGTGCCGCGTGCTCGGCGGCCGCGCCGGCATTCCCACGATGGAGGAGACCGAGGCGTTCCTGGGGGAGGTGGGGTGGTGAGAGGGCGGGGCTGTGGAGGAGGGAAGCGCCCGCTCGCGGGCGCAGGGGAGCGGCTGGCCACGGCATCCGCAGGGAGGCGGGATAGACGTCATTGTCGAAGGACTCGCGACGCAAGCAAGCTTGGGAGGTGTTGTCAATGGCCTGGCGCATATTTGACGACGAGGACCTGGCGGCGGTTAAGGAAGTCCTGGATTCGGGCAACCTGTGCGCCATCGGTGGTGCACAGACCCCGGCATTCGAGCAGGAGTTCGCGGCAGAGTTCGGCGCGCCTCACGCCCTGGCGGTCACCAACGCGATGGCGGGACTGCACTGTGGGGTGGCAGCCGCCGGCGTGCAGCCCGGCGACGAGGTGATAGTTGATCCCATCGTCAGCTTTGCGACCCTGGGGGCGATGTATCACAACGGCTTCCCCGTCTACGCCGACGTGCGCCGCGACACGCATCTGATGGACCCCGATTCCCTGCGCGAGCGCATCACCGAGCGCACCAAAGCCGTCATCGTCACCAACCTCTGGGGTCTGTGCGCGGACTACGATGCCATCAACGCCATCGCCCGCGAGCATAACCTGGTGGTCATCGAGGACTGCGCCCACGCCATCTACGCGACTTACAGGGGCACCTACGCAGACTGCAACGGCGACATCGGCGTCTTCAGCTTTCAGATGTCCAAGCAGATGGCCCTGGGCGACGGCGGGATGGTCGTGTGCAAGTCGGAGGAGCATCGGCGCATAATGGAGGAGATGACCACCTTCGGCACGATCCCCAAGCGCCTCGGCTGGAACTACCGCATCAATGAGGTGGTGGCTGCCATCGGTCGAGTCCAGCTCAAGCGCACGCGCAGCTACGTGGACGACTGCATCGAGGCCGCCGACCTGTACTCGCAGGCGGTCGAGGGCTGCGAGTGGATAGCGCCCCAGGCGGGGCCCGAGGGCCGCGTGAACACCTACCACATCTGGGCCATGCTGTTCGAGGGAGACAAGCACGGCATCTCTGAGGATGACTTCCGCGCCGCCGGGGAAGAAGAAGGCTTCACGGTCCCGCACCCGTACATCGGAGGCAAGCCGGCGTATCTTCACGACGTTCTTCGCGTGCCCCTCAGCCACGGCCCGGGCTGCCTGGCGGCCTGTCCTGATCACACCCCAGGCGCGTGGTACGAGCCTGGGCTGTGCCCGGTGGCCGAGGACATTATGCCTCGGCTGCTGCTCATCGGCACCGCCGGCGGCGCGGAGGCGCACAGGCAGAGCGCCGAGAACCTCGCAGCGACCATCGAGAGGCTATCGTGACGCACCCAGTTATTCCCGTAGGTCGGCCTCCGCCCCGACAAGGCCGCGTTTCAAAAGATACCGTAGGGCGGGCTTCCAGCCCGCCAATGCCGTTCGCGGTAGTTATGAAACAGCGTAAACACCGTTAGGGGAGGTCGTAGCATGAGTTCGCAGCTCGCGCTCTTCGGCGGCGAGAAGGCAGTGACCCTATCCGGGCCCGGCTGGCCCCGACTGTCGCAGGAGCAGATTGACGCAGGCGTCAACGCGATCCAGCACGTCAACGAGAACGCCCGGCACATGACCGCCGCTGGTGGCGGCGGTGTCATGGAGGAGTTCGAGAACGCCTTCCGCGAGCGCGTCGGCGCCGGCTACGGCTTCTCCACCGGCGGCGCGGGTCAGTCTCTGCACATCGCGGTCATGGCCTGCACCGAGGCCGGCGACGAGGTCATCTGCTCGCCGTACTCCTGGGGGCAGACCGCCGGCGCCATCCTTCAGGGTGTCGCGATCCCGGTCTACGCTGACATTGACCCGGACTCGTACACGCTCGATCCGGCCAAGATCGAGGAGAAGATCACGGACGCCACCTCCGCCATCGTGGTCGTGCACATCTACGGCCACCCGGCGGATATGCCGGCCATCCTGGAGATCGCGCGCAAGCACGATCTGCGCGTTATCGAGGACTGCGCCCAGGCGGCGGTCGCGACGATAGATGGACAGCCGGTCGGGACCTTCGGCGACATCGGCTGCTTCAGCATCGGCTCCGGCAAGAACCTCGCGGTGGGCGAGGGCGGGATGCTCGTCACCGGCGACGAGGACCTCTACCGCCGCGCGGCGCTCGTCGGCCTGCACCCGGCCCGGCACGGCAAGATCGTCGCGGGCACGCACTACGAGCGCTACGTGGACAGCATCGGCTTCACCTACCGCGCCCAGCCCATCTCCTGCGCGATGGCCCTGGCCGGGCTCCCGCACCTGGAGGGATGGAACTCCTGGCGACGGGCGAACGCCGAGCGCTTCTCCGAGGGCCTTCAGGACATCCCCGGCATAGACCCCGTCAAGGTCCGCGAGGGCTGCACCCACGTTTATCATATGTACTGCCCGACCTACCGAGCCGAGGAGTTGGGCGGGCTCTCGCGGGAACGCTTCACGGAGGCCTTGAGCGCCGAGGGCGTCGGCGTCGGCGCATACGTCCGGGTCCCGATTCACCTCCGGCCCATGCACCTGGAGCACGAGTTCTACTTTGGCCGCGCCTGCCCGTGGAGTTGCCATCCTCAGGGGCGCGAGATCACCTATGCCCAGGGCGACTGTCCCGTCGCCGAGAGGCGCTGCGCGCAGGAGGAGCTGAGCATCGGCGGCTTCGGCGGCTGGATCGAGGACCAGCGCCCGCTGGTTGATGAGATGATCGCAGCCTGCCGCAAGGTCGCCGAACACGCGGACGAGCTGCTGGAAGGCGATGACGCGGAATGACGGTCTACGTGGCCGCCTACGACCTAGAACGCGACCCCGAGGAATCCATCCCCGCCGCCCAGGCGGTCACGGCGGTGCATCGCCGCCACCAGGTGCCCGCAACCTTCTTCATCGTGGCGCGGCTGCTGGAGCAGGAACCCGACGAGTACCGCCGCATCCTCGACGATGACCTCTTCGACCTTCAGTGTCACAGTTACAGCCACCGCCGCCTGCGCACCACCCACGAGGGCGAGCGCATCAGCGACCACGACCTGGACACGGAGATCGGCCGCGCCATCGGGATCGTGGCCGAGACCTTCGGCCGCGAGGTGACCGGCTTCACCACCCCGGGCGGCTTCACCGACGGGCTCAAGGGGGAGGCGCTCGTGCTGAGCAAGCTGCACGAGGCGGGCATCCGCTTTGTCCGCTCCGATGCGCGCGGCCCGCAGCAGACCATCCCCGCGCCGATGACGCAGCCGTACACCTACGCTGACGACGGCTTCCCCGACCTCTGGGAGCTGCCTGCCCAGGGCTGGCATGACAACGTGCTCAAGGGGTACTCGCGGGCGCTGCCCTACTGGCCGCCGATCCTGCCCTGGGGCCTGCCCGCGCGTGCGCCCACCACGCCCGAGGAGGAGTTCGAGGTCTGGCGCCCGATGCTCGACTACGCGGCAGCCGAGAATCTGATGATGGTTATGCCCACCTTGCACCCCTGGTCAATCCACCGCTTCCACCCCGAGGCGAGGACCCTCGACCTCATCTTCGATTACCTCAAGTCAATCGAGATGCCCGTGGTCGCCTGCCGCCAGCTTCACGAGCAACTCGCCGCGTCCGGGTAGCGACAGAGCACAGCGCGCTTCGTGGGGCAGGCTTCCAAGGTTGCCGGCGGGCCCGCCTTCGCCAAGGCTACGGCGGACAGGCTTGGAGGCCCGCCCCACGAGGAGGAAAACCGCGACCGCGCGGCGCAATAGCGTGCTGCGCGGGCAGTGCTTCCCGGTCGCCCGCGGAGATGTCTTGAAGGAGTGCCTTCGATGAGCATTCACCGGACGGTCCTTTGCGTCGCTTCGATGATTGCATTTGGCCTGACCTCTGTGCCGGCCGCCGAGCGATGGCACACGCCGGAGCTGGTCGAGGCCGACCACGTCTATACGCTGGACTACGTGACCCCGCACGTGCAGTGGGCCCGGCCCCTGCCCGGGGGGAAGGTCAAGGTCCTCTTCTTCGTCCGCGCCAAGGGCAGCGGCGCTCGCGAGATCGCCGAGCTATGCCAGCGCACCGACATCGAGCCGCAGATCGTGTACTACAACCGCGCGGGCAGTGCCGTAGAGAACGGCGAGGTCGGCGCCGAGCGCGCCCTCCGACTCGTCCAGGAGGGCGCGGACGTCTTCGTGCTCGGCAACTGCGCGTTCGAGGGTATGTCGGTCGAGGCTCAGTACTATCTGCTGCGCCAGGTGGTCACGGGCAAGGGGCTGGTCTGCTTCGGCAAGATGCCGAAGGTCGCGTTCACCGAAGAACGCCTCGTGGATGATCTGCCGGGCTCGCTGATGACCGGCCTGCCGCTCGCCTCGCTGCCCAGGGGCCGGGAGATGGCCGCGGCCCGCGACCTGACCGAGCCGACCGACCCCGACCTCGCGCGCGCGCTCATGAAGCGCTACCGCCTCGGCAAGGGGCGAGCGCTCGGCATCACCTACCCCGGCCTCGCGGAGGCCGTCACCCCGAGGCTTGACTTCACCTTCGAGGCGCTCCACGAGTACGAATACTGGGCCGCCCTCGCGGTGAAAGCCGTCCTGTGGGCGGCGGGCCGCGACCCGCTGGTTGAGTTGGCCCCCTGGCCCGAGGCCGGGCCCGATCTCCACCGCGGTGACCTGCCCACGTCCCTGGAGGTGAGCGCGACCAGCCACCTGGCCGGCGCGGCCAACCTCACCTTCAAGTGCGCGCTCTGCCGCGACGACGGCCAGCGCATTGACCTCGGCGAGCAAGTGCAGAGCGTGGCCTCCGCGCAGACGGCCACCGTCTCCGTGGAGCTGCCCAGGCTCCGAGCCGGGCAGTACCGCCTGGAGGTCATCATCTCCGGCCCGCGCGGGGTGGAGGCTTTCGGCGCGCAGGGCATAAGGGTCACCTCCACCCGAGGCGTCGAGGAGGTCGTGCTCGGGCGCGAGTTCGCCGAGGTGGGGGAGACCATCGAGGGCGTCGTTGCCCTGCGCGGGCAGGACTTCGCGGCGGACGAGAAGCTCCGCGTGCGCCTGCGCGACGGCGAAGGCCGCGTCTTCGCCCGGCAGGACCTGGCGGGCGGAGCGGCTGCTGCGCAGACGCAGGGCGGCCAGGTCCCGTTCAGCTTCGCGGTCCCGGAGTGTGCGGGCATCCTCACCCGCGCCGAGGCCGTATTGATGGACGCTGCCGGCGAGGTCGAGCAGGCCTCCGCCTCCTTCACCGTGCCCCATCGCTGCCGCAATCAGTTCAACTTCGTTATGTGGGACTACCCGCGCGGCGTGCTCGGCTACTGGGGCCTGCGCAGTTTGCGGGATGAGGGTGTGACGGTCATGCTGAGCGGCAGCAATCCGCCGCCCGAGATCGCCGCCCTCGACCTCGCCTACGTGCCTTACACCACCCGCATCCTGGAGAAGTACGACGACGACTCGCTGATGGAGCCTGTCTGCTGGAACAACGAGCCGGAGGTTGACGAGTACGTCCAGGAGATCGCGGACAAGTACGTGCCCTCGCGCCAGCACGGCGTCTACGTGTACTCGCTCGGCGACGAGAATCATACGCGCGGCGCCTGCGCGCATCCGGCCTGCCTCGAGGCCTACCGCGCGTGGCTGAAACAGCAGTACGAAACGGTCGAGGCGCTCAATGGATCCTGGGGGAGCGAGTACCAGTCCTTCGACGAGATCGAGCTGTACCAGGCCGGCGATGTCAACGCGAAGGCCGCGCTCAACGACGGCCTGCTGTCGCGCTGGTACGACCGCCAGGCCTTCAAGCGTCACAACTACGCGCACTTCTGCGGCAGGTTCGCCCGCAAGTACGCCGAGATGGACCCGCCAGCCATCACCGGCTTCGAGGGCGCGGGCCGCTTCGGCGACGACTACGGTGAGTGCATCGCCGAAGTCGGCTTCTGGGGCCCCTATCCCGGCATCGGGGACGACATCATCCGCTCACTCGCCCCTCGTTCCCTCATCACCTCCAACTGGATGGGCTACCACCGCGAGGCGCAGCCGATGGTGCAGAAGATGTGGCGCATGATATCCAACGGCTACCACGGCGTCTGGTGGTGGCGCTGGGACAACATCGGCAAGTTCCACGGCTTCCTGGCCCCGGACTTCCACCCCTGGGACGACACCAGCCAGCCGGTCATTGACGAGATGCGCGACATCCAGGACGGCCTCGGCAACTGGATGCTGGCCGCCGAGATGCCGCACGATGGCATCGGCCTGCTGTATTCGATGCCCTCGGCCTTCGCCGGTGGCTCCGCCCCAGGGCGAACCTCGCCCGTCGTGCTGGCGCATCAGGCCTTCCTGGAGGCCACCCAGGACCTCGGCCTCCAGGCGCACTACCTCAGCGATCGCACCGTCGCCGCCGGCGATCTTAAGGACGGCGACGAGCGCGCGCTGATTCTCCCGATGGGCTGCGCCATCCCCGACGCGGTCGCCGAGGAGATCCGCGAGTTCGTCCGCGGCGGTGGCCTGCTCGTCGCGGACCTGCGCCCGGGCCTCCGCGACGGGCACTGCAACCTGCGCGATGCCGGCGCGCTCGATGACGTGTTCGGCATCGCTCAGGCTCCCCAGGAGTTGCCGGAGATGGCGGACGCGGGCGTCGTCATAGATGCCGAAATCGGCGGGCTTTCGACCGGGCTCAGCCTGCCCACCCAGGTGGACCCGAGTGTTGTGCCCGCCGGCGCCGAGGCGCTCGCGGAACACGATGGCGTGCCCCTGCTCCTGGTCCATCAGTTCGGCCAGGGCCGGGCCGTGCTCCTCAACTTCTCCGCGGCGCCCTACCTGTCTCTGCGCGAGGACGGAGAGGAGCTTGAGCTGCGCGCCCTGCTCGGCGTCATCTATGCCTCGGCCGGCATCGAGCCGCCCTTCAAGCAGTCCGGGCCGGACGGCCCTCTGCGCGGCACTGAGACGGTGCGCTGGCAGGCGGGCGACATCACCCTCATCGGCCTGTTCAAGACGATCGGCGATGACGGCCCCGCGACGACGATCCTGCCTGAAGCCGGGCACGTCTACGACCTGCGCAACGACAAGTACCTGGGCAAGACCAACACGATTACGGGGCAGTTGCGCGTTGGCTTCGCCAACCTGTATGCCCTCACGCCCGAGCCCATCGGGGACCTCACGATGTCCTTGAGCGAGCGCGAGGCGAGCCCTGGGGAGGTCACTGAGGGCGGTCTGCGGGTGCGCGGCAAGGACCAGGGGCCACTGCCCATCAAGCTCAGCGTCCTCCGCCCTGACGGTACAGAGGAGGGTTGGCCGCGCCGCGAGCTGCTCACCGAGGCCGGCCAGGTGCGCTTCAAGCTGGCGCCCGACTTTGACGCTCAGCCGGGCGTCTGGCGGGTGATCGCGCGCGAGGTCATCTCTGGCCAGGTGGACGAGGCCCAAGTGCTGATCAAGGCGCCCGAGTGATGCCTCTATCCAGTAGGGCGGGCCTCCAAGCCTGTCCGCCGTAGCCTTGGCGAAGGCGGGCCCGCCAGACGTTGCCGTTGGAGGGGCC
>CBFDBV010000161.1:0-9883 GCA_965603135.1 uncultured bacterium | reverse complement strand
CAGCTTCTCCGGCAGACGAGCGACCGCCTCGCGCACGGCTATAGCCGCCGCCCGGTCCGGCTCATCCGCGCTCTGTCGGGCCGGGTTTCCCTCCAGAGGCGTGGCTCGTCTCTCCCGCCTCGCCACCTTCAGAGCTTTGTAGATGGCAATGCGCCCCAGCCACGTGCCGAACGAGGCGTCGCCTCGGAACCGGCTCATCTGCCGGTGCGCGGCGATGAATGTCTCCTGGACGACATCCTCAGCATCCTCGCGGCTGCCGACGAACCGGCCCACCAGCCTCAGCAGACGGGCCTGATGCCGCTGCATCAAGGCACGAAAGGCATCGCTATCTCCTGCCCTCAGCCGGCGGGTCAGCTCCAGGTCGCTTGCGCCCGCGGGCTCCGCCTCCGTGCCAGCAACGGACATAGTTCCACCTGTGCCTTCAGCGGTACGGTCCGACATCACGACCTTGAGGCGCCTCTGAATCGATAGTCCCTCTGGCACCCGGTTTTTTGCTCAGCTCTGTCATGGCGATTGAGGGGGGGATTCCCACCGAGCGGAGAATCCGGCGCCGCCAGGGGGGCGCGGGCGAGCCGTTCAAGCTCCGACCGCTGGGGTACCGGATGGAACCGGAAGACGATGGGAGTCTTGACCTGCAGCACCACCGCCGTCACCCCGCCCTTCCTCATCTCCTCGCTTCCTCGCTCACCGTTCGCTCTGCCCATCGCGCCCGATCCCCCAGTACTTCGCCTCCCCCTGCGTCCAGATCTCCCGGCACTTCGCGTCATAGCTGTCCGCGCGCGCCCTCACCACCCACAGAGCGACGACCGACATCAGTATCAGGGCGGCGACCGTGGGCGGAACCAGCGTCCGCAGGCAGGCCAGGTACGGCCCGCCCTCGCCCAGCACCCTCACCAGGAGCAGCCAGACCGCCATCACCACGCACACACCCAGGCCGCCTATCAGGATCACATTGCCCCAGTACATGCTGTCGGTGAGGCTAAGGGAGCCGATGGGCAGGCATACGAGGACGAGTGCCGGCGCAGTCAGTAACGCGAGCAGCGCAAGCCACTGCAGGTATCCCCAGCTCGCCGCCTGTCGCTCCTGGCCCGCGCCACCTAGCATCAGCGACAGTGCCCACACCATCACCCCCACGCCCAGCATCGCCCCCGTGACCATCCATATCCAGCCCGAGACGACCAGCGCGTTGACGTTGGACGTTATCGCCTCCCACTTCTCCTGCTCGTCCCTCACTCGCCTGAAATCCCTCCGCCAACGCTCGCCCTCTGCCATGTCCCTCGCATAGAAGGCTGCCAGATCGTCGCGCCCGTGTTCGCGCACGTAAGCACAGGAGTTCCTCGTGCGCGCCTGCGTCCGGCGCTCGATGCGCGCCGTCGAGCCGGAGACTGCTGCGTGGATCCGCGCGGCTTCAGCCTGCGAGAGAAACGGCGCAGCCGCTATGCCCGAGATCGCGAGGCCCACGAGGCCATCTATCTGGGTGTAAGCGTGCTTCCGCAGCAGGTTGCCCAGCCGCGCGACCGCCTCGTAGCACAGGATGGCCTGCTCATGCTCGCCTTGTGCTCGCAACTCGTTGCCCAGAGCCGCCACCCGCCGGGCCAGGGACCGCAGCCGTCCGTAGATCCCCCACTCATAGACGAGGAACGAGGCCGTCTGTGCCGGCACATGGTCCCCCACCGGCGACTCGATCTCGTCCCACACGCGCAGAATCGCCCTGTAGAACTCCCTCTGATATGTGTTCCACTGCCTCTTCCCAGCCGCCCCTCGCAGCGCCCCTAGAGCCTCGTCATCTTTCCGCTCGGCCAGATATGTCCAGGCAAGCAGGTAATCGCACGCGGCGTTGTCGCGGTCCTGCCCTCGACACTGCTTGAGCACTTCGCGGGCCTCGCGCAGGTTGCGCATCTCCTCCAGGCTTCGCTGCGGCGGGTGACGATCGTCTTCGGCGGCCGAGGGCGAGCCCGTCTTGTCCAACAGCCAAAGCGCGTACCGCAGCCCGATCGCAGCCGACTCCGGCGCCAGCGCTCGCGCCTTCTCCAGCGCTTTCCTCTCCGCGCGCTCCTCGGGAGCCTCGATCCGCCGCAGAAGCGCCCGCGGCCAGGCATGCCAGCAGACCTCTTGCACCGCCTTCTTCTCCCAATGCGGCGCCTGTTCGAGCCTCCTCTCCCACCACCCCGCCCCGCGGGCACGGCTGACCCCCTGCCCGCCCATCAGGCGCAGCGTCTGCATCATGTCCATGCGATCCCACCAGTCCGTCCCACAGGCCCAGCCCAGCCCCATCACATCCGCGTTGGTGCCTTTGATGCTGCCAGCGTATCCCAGCCACATCTCGGGGTTGCTGGGATGACCCTCCACGACCCGCTTAACCTTCCTAAGCGGTGGGCTTCCCACAAAGCGATACGCCAGCGGCGTCGTGACCTGACTGATGACCTCCCGTCTCAGCGACGGCACCGCGAGGACCAGCGCCACCGCGGCTGCCAGTAGAATCCCCGTGACCCAGCCCGTCCTCATCCTCCTCGCCTCCTTGCCGCCCCACCACACCTCATCCCAGCTCTATCACCGTCTCTTCCTCGCCCTGGTACGCCTCGTACAGCGCCATCACATCTCTTGCGTAGTCCATCCCCCCCATCTCCGGCTCCCTGCCGGACTTCACGCACTCGCAGAAGTACCTGATCTCCTGCACGAAGCCCTCGTAGAAGAGGTTCTTGTTATACAGCGTCGCCAGCGAGAACTCCGGCTCCCAGAAGAGGGGCGCGCCCTCGTCCTCGCCGATGAAGCTCCCCGCTGCGCCGTAGCCGCCCGCGCGGCTGCCTTTGCGGTAGTATATCAGGCGCACTCCGTTGTCCACCACCACGTTCTCGCCGTCGCCGACTACCTCCAGTCGCTCGTAGGGGCTGGTGCCTGACTGGCCGCCGGGCGCGTGCAGCACGCCGACCGCCCCCGACTCGAAGCTGATGGTCGAGACCGAGCCGCCCAGGGGGTCGAGCTTGAAGCTGACGCTGTTCATCGGCCCCCCGATGAATCGCAGGATGCTGCCCGGGTGCATGACATGGTCCAGGAAGGTGCGGATGCTCTGCGGATCGCGGCGGTCCTGAGCCGACAGCGGCATCGCCTGGGGATAACGGCAGTAGATGGAGCTGACGCCGCCGAAGGCCTCCGAGTGCGCGATATCCCGGGCCTTGGCGACCGCGGGCGAGAAGACCTTCTTGAGGCCCACGAACGCGAACTTGCCGCTCTTGGCTTCGGCCTCCTGAATCGCTTCCACCTCCGCCACCGAGTTCGCCGGCGGCTTCTCCATCCACACGTGGCAGCCGGCCTCGAGCGCCTGCATGGCGTGCGGCGGGTGGGTGACGCGCCCGGTCTCGCCCTCGTACCCGGTCACCACGAACACCGCGTCCAGCTCGCACTCACCAAGCATCCGCCGGTAGTCGGTGAAGACGCGCCTGGCGCCGAACTGCCTGGCGTAGTGGGCGGCGCGCTCCTCGCTCAGGTCACAGACGGCGACCAGGTCAATCGGCGCGTACTGCAAGCACGGGTAGACGTTCCGATACGAGTGGCCGCCGCAGCCCAGGTACCCGACTCGTATCTTCTGGTCCTCAGAGAACTCGAAGTTGTACGTGCTCATCATCCGCTCTCCTCACCGCGGCGTACGAACTCAAGCTCCATCTCATCGGCGTCGACCAGCGACTCCCCGCCGACGCCCAGCTTCTCGCGTATCATCTCCTCGAACTCCGCGTTGATCTCATATCCCACCGAGTTCCGGCCTTCCAGGTGGGCCGCCAGCGTCGTCGTCCCGCTGCCCAGAAACGGGTCCAGCACCGTCTCCCCCCAGAACGCGTACATCTTTATCAGCCGCCTGGGCAGCTCCACGGGAAACATCGCCACATGCTCCACCTGCCGCTCTGGTGGCAGGTCATCCCAGACCCCGCGGAACCACCGCGACCGCTGCTCCTTGGTCAGGCGGCTCTTCTCCTTCGCCTCTTCGCTCGCCGGCCCGGGCCAGTTCCCACGCTTGCGCAGGAGCAGGATGTACTCGTGCTCGTAGGTCACGTGCCCATCGCGCGGGTAGTACGTGGAGCCCATCCACTCGCCCCCGCCGGTGGTGTTCGTGGTCGAGACCTTGCGCCAGATGATATTGCCCATGAAGTCGAAGCCGACCTCGCGCCCGAGGGCGGACAGGTCAGCGGGGATCGGCTGCACGCGGTAGCGGCCGTGCTCGCTGGCGCGCAGGTACTGGTCGCCGATGTTCACCGCCATCCGGCAGCCCTTGTGCAGGACGCGGTGGCACTCGCGGAACACCTTGCCCAGCGCGCTCACGTAGTCCTCGTATGTCTGTTCGCGCCCGATCTGCTCCGCGTGCCCGTAGTCCTTTATGCACCAGTAAGGCGGCGAGGTGACGACGAGGTGCACGCTCTCGTCCTCAAGTTCCGGCATCTCCTGGCAGTCGCCGAAGATGACGGTATGCCGTGTCCCGCCGCTGCTCACTCGTGCACCCACCTCAGTCCGACGCCCTCGCCGTGTCGTTGCCGTGGCTGCCGTTCGCCGCCGTCCGCCGCCGTTCGCTGCCGCTTGCGTTCTCTGCGGTTCGCCGTTCCCGTGTGCCGTTCCCCTTTGCCGATTGCCCATTGCCCATTGCCCGCCGTTACAGCTCCTCGCGCACCCGGTAGTGCTCCTTGTAGTCCTCGCGGGTGGACTCGACCCTGCCGTCCTTGAGCACCACCAGGATGTTATCCGGCTCATAGAGGCAGCCCACGTCCTCCAGCGGGTTGCCCTCCACCACGATGACATCCGCCCTTTTGCCCGCCTCCAGCGTCCCCAGCTCATCGAGCTTGCCGTAGGCCTCCGCGACATTGCGCGTGCCCGCCACCAGCGTCTCCATCGGCGTCAGGCCCGCCTCCACCAGCTCGATCCACTCCCACGGCGTCGCGTCCCCTATCCGCCACGCGCTGGGCGCGCTCGGGTAGTCGGTGCCCACCGCGATCTTCACCCCCAGCTCTCTCGCCTTACGCACGCCCGCGCGGTGGATCGGCTGGGACTGCGTCATCTCCTCGATCATCCAGGGCCGGGATGAGTGTGCCTGGATGTTCTTGGTGCAGGTGACGCGCAGCGTCGGGACGTAGTAGAGGCCTTTTTCCGCGATGCCCGCCACGCCCTCCTCATCAATGAAGGCCCCGTGGTGTATCTGGTCAATGCCGGCGGCGATGGCGTTGTTGATGCCCGGCTGGGTATGAGCGTGCACGACCACGGGCCGGTCCCAGGCATGAGCCTCATCCGCCAGGGCCTCCAGTTCCTCCGGCGTGTAGTTGCGCATCGAGCATCTCTCGTCTTCGGCCCAGAACCCGCCGGAGGCGCAGGTCTTGATGAAGTCCGCGCCCGCCTCCACCATCTCGCGCACGCCCTTCCGCACCTCCCAGGGCCCGTCCGCATCGCGCCCCCTCACGTGCCCGTTGGTGCAGCACACCACGCAGCCCGCGATCAGCCGCGCGCAGCCGCGCACCTCTCCGCTCTCGATCGCGTCGCGCAGCGCGCAGCCGCTCGCCCCCGCCGACACGCTGCACACCGTCGTGATCCCGCGCTGGAGCGAGAGCCGCAGCACCCTCTGCGCCCGGTGATCGCCGCCCACGTGAGCGTGGGCTTCCATCATCCCGGGCATCACACTCTTGCCCGCGGCCTCGATCACCTGCGCCTCGCTGGGCACCTCTATCTCCGCCGACCTTCCGACCTCAGCGATGCGCCCCTCCTGGATGATGACGGTTCCGTCCTCGATCGGCTGCGCACCGGTTCCGTCAATCACGGTCCCGTGGACGATTGCCTTCGTATCCGTCATGGTCGCTTCCTCTCCGCTCGCCGTTGTCGACTCACCGGTGGCCTTCCCCATCTGCCCCTCAACTCCCTTGCAGGTGCCCCTCCTGGATTCGTCGAAGAGCGTTGCCCGGGCGCTACGCCCCGCGCACCGTTCGGTCCAACGGCAACAGATGAGCTTCGTCGGTGATGATCTTCGCGCTCGGATCCGAGGTCTGCAAGCTGCTGCCGCGCCCCGTTTTTCGCGCCAAATTCCACCTCCGCGCGGCCATGAATCCCGCCGCGGAATCTTTTTCATCGGAATCCGCGAATCTGTTTGCATTGGACCTCACAATCTGCTATACTATCATTGTCAAGGGAGGGTGTCGGAAGTTCTCCACAGGTGTGGAAAAGTGTGTGGAAAACTCCGCAAGCCCCGCCGTAAAGCGGCCTCTGAGCCTTTCTAGGCCTGGTTACAACTATTAACGTTTTCCACAAAGGACCCCTCGCGGCACACATCGAACCAGCCTCACAGCCCCTGATCGCACCACCATTCTCGGCCCGCTTCACACGCCTCAGGCACGGGGTCAGCCCCCCTCTGGCAGCCTGACCGTGCGCCCAACTCATCTGTGCGAAGGACTGGTTGCAGAGATGGCCAGCCAAGAGATCCTGAGCTGTGATCAGCTCTGGCAGGCTGCCCTCCCCTTGTTGGCCAACGAAGTGAACGCTGTGACCTATGACGCATTCCTCACCGGCGCGGTCGCGCTCGAGTATAGTGGTGATCGTCTTCGCTTAGGTGTTCCTAACGAGTTCGCGAAGGAGTGGCTGGAGCGCAATCATGGCGAGGCCATCGGCGCCTGCGTCGAGCGCGTGGCACAGCGTCCCATCACCCTCGAGATGGAGGTTGTCCCTGTTCCCGCTCCCGCCGCACCAGCCCCTCCCGCGCCCGCCGCTCCGGCTACTGCTACCGTGTCAAGGCCCAAGCCCCACGGCGAACTCCGGGCCTCGCCCCTCAACCCGAAGTACAGCTTCGACAACTTCGTCATCGCTGACTGCAACCGTTTCGCCCATGCCGCCGCCCTTCAGGTGGCCCGCTCCCCCGGCCAGGCTTACAATCCCTTCTTCATTCACAGCGCCTCCGGCCTGGGCAAGACCCACCTCGTCCAGGCTATCGGCCACGCCATTCTCGCCGAGCACCCCGACCTCCAACTCGTCTACGTCTCGGCCGAGGCCTTCGTCAATCACATGATCTCCTGTATCCGCGACAATACCATTGACCGCTTCCGCGAGAGCTATCGCTCTATGGACGTCTGGCTCGTGGATGACATCCAGTTCATCGCCGGCATCGAAGGCCCCGCCTCCGAGGAAGAGTTCTTTCACACCTTCAGCACACTGTATGAGACCAACAAGCAGGTGGTCATCGCCTCCGATTGCCCCCCGCGCCACCTTCAGCTTATGAACGACCGCTTGCGCTCCCGCCTCGAGATGGGCATCGTGGCCGACCTGCGGATCCCCGACATCGAGACCCGCGTGGCCATCCTGGAGAAGAAGGCCCTCACCGAGGGCGTCCCGCTCAGCCGCGACATCCTCGAGTACGTCGCTGGCAAAATCGAGTCCAACATCCGCGTGCTGGAAGGCGCCCTCCTGAAGATCTGCGCCTACGCCTCGCTCAACGAGGTCGAGATAACTCGTGGCCTCGCCGAGGAGATCATCGGCGACTACTCCAGCTCCACCCCTCAGCGCCGCATCAGGCTCCAGGAGATCCTCGACCACATTGCCTCCGAACTCAACTGCCCTGCTGACGACATTGTCAGCAAGAAGCGCAGTCAGGACATCGCCTGGGCCCGGCAGGTCGCCATCTACGTCGCTCGCGAGCTTACTGACAACTCCCTGGCTGGCATCGGCAAGTTCTTCGGCGGCCGCGACCACTCCACGGTCCTGCACTCCTACAACAAGGTCGCCGACGCCATCGAGCACGACGAGCAGGTCCTCTGGCTCATCAACGACCTCAAGGGCGCCTTCGAGTAGCCCGCGCGCATGTTTGCCTCTCGCGACCTCACCACCGGCACCTCCTGTGGATACGCCTTTGATTCCATCTAGAACTCCTGGGCAGAGCTTCACCCCCGAGGCCCTCTTGTGGAAGCTGTGCAGAACCACCGTCCGTTTTGCCCATCCTTTTCTGCTGAGAGAACCCGTCTGTACCTTGGCCTCCTCCCACTTCTGCCCGCTTTGCACGGCAGTAGTAGTAGGAGTAGTATAAGGTACATGTACATATCACTACTACTACAGCCTGTGGACAGTGGCCCCCTCAAGCGCAATGTCCTTGCTTACATCAGCCCGAAGGATGCGTCAAGCTGACTGGCTATGGGGCGTAACCAGGCGATGGGAAGGTGCCGCCCGGTGATCGCAACTGGCATGGCGCGTCCAGCTTTCGTTTGATGTGAGGTGCCACCCAGACTGCAAAAGGCCTTGACGCGCTTGCGCTTTCGCGCTAATGTATATTCCGTACCCACGCGGGCCGTGGCGAGTTGTCCAAGGAGGCCGCACAAATGTTGAACGTCTCTTGTCCCCACGCCGACCTGTACGCGAGTGTCCAGGCGGTCGCTCACGGCGTCTCCGGACGCAGCACTCAGCCGGTCCAGAACAACATCTTCCTGGAGACCGCTGGCAGTTCCCTTCGGCTGGTGGCCACCGATCTTGAGTTCATCAGTCTGGAGGCGGTTATTGAGAGCAAGGTCGCTGGCGAGGGAGCCGTAACTGTGCCTGCCCGTCTGCTCAGCGAGGTGATCGGCTCATTGCCGGAGGCCGAGGTATTGCTGGATGCTGACGAGCACAACACGCTCGTTGTCAACTGCGAGCAGTCGCGCTATGAGATCCGGGGGATGTCCGCGGACGATTTTGAGATGCTGCCCGAGTTGGCTGGTGCCGACGAGTTCGAACTCTCTCAGAGGGACCTGCACAGCATTCTGTCGCAGACCGCCTTCGCGACCTCCGCGGACGAGACCCGCCCGATCCTGACCGGGGCGCTCTTCAAGATCGCTGCTGACGGCCTTCAGGTTGTCGCAACCGACACCTATCGCCTGGCTTTGCGCAAGCTGGCCGCCGACATCAAGATCGACCAGGCGCGTGAGGCGATCATCTCTGCCCGCGCCCTGGTTGAGGTCTTGCGCGCGCTGGACCCCGACTCCGACGAGCCCGCGTCTATGGCGGTATCTGATAATCAGCTCAGGGTGTCGGTGGGCAATCTCACCATCGGGTCTCGGTTGATCGAGGGGCAGTTCCCCAACTACGAGAAGGTGCTCCCCGAGGACCCGGACAAGCGTCTGACGGTGGAGGCGCGGGCCCTGGCTGATGCTCTGCGCCGGGCTTCGATCGTCGCGCGCGAGGATGCCAACCGCATCGTGCTCAAGGGCACTGCGGACTCGGTGGTCATCACTGCTGACTCCCAGGACGTGGGACATGCGGAGGAGAGCGTGCCCGCCTCCCTGGAGGGCGAGGAGATCGAGATCGCCTTCAACGCCCGTTATCTGCTGGACATGCTGGAGGCGACCCCGCAGGAGCAGGTGGTTTTCCAGCTCTCCGAGGCTCTGAGCCCCGGCATGGTCAGCCCCGTGGACTTCGAGGACTACGTCTACGTGATTATGCCGATGCAGATAATGTAACGGCGGGCCACCCAGCAGCACGTAGGGCGGGCTTCCAGCCCGCCAAGAAGAGGGCATCACCCGCAGGTCAGGCTTCCTGCCCTCACCCCCGGCCCTGCGCATGTACTGTCCGTGCTACCCTCACGGCAGCGGGATGTCCTCCATCGTGAACGGCACGAACTGCAGCGGCCCCCATCCGAAGGTCGCCTCTATGAGCACCTGCTCCGCATCCCAGGTTAGCTCGTGCCACCGTTGGGTGTACTCGCGGCTCTCGTGGCTGCCGTGGTAGCTTGACCCCGACGCCATCACCGGCCCCCCATCGGCCCTGAGCAGATATAGCGCCACCTTCATACTGCACTCCTCGACGGACCCTAGCCCTGCCGGGATGTCGAAGCTCACGAACACCTCATCTAGCAGCCGATCCCAGCCCGTCAGCTTGCACCCCACCTCGCCCAGTTGCTTGGTCG
>CBFDBV010000160.1:0-9905 GCA_965603135.1 uncultured bacterium | reverse complement strand
CCGCTGCGAGTGCTCCAGGCGCGCGGGCTCACACTGACAGGCAAGAGCCGCTACGCCGGCGGCGTCAACAGCCCCCACGCGCGCGTCGCGTTCCCGCGTAGAGTCGTCCACCTGCGCGAGGGCAAGATCGTCGCGCCCGACCTGATGCGCACGCTCGCGAGCGGCAGCAAGCTCGGCGAGCCGACCAACGAGCTTACCTTCAGCTTCGAGGGCTTCGAGGCGGCGGACCAGGCAGCCTTCGAGGCCTACCTGGCCCAGGCGCTGCCCAAGGCCTACAGCATCTACGGCCGACCGGCCTTCAACCTGAGCGTCAAGATCATCCTCGACCCGGACCTGCACGTGCTCCAGGGCGGCATCTACGACTCGGCCGCCAACGAGATACGGATGTCCCCGCTCAGCGGCAACTTCCCCGAAGATAGCTACATCCTGATGATCCTGGTGCTGTACGCCTTCCACGACGACGCCGCTTTCTTCTATGACCCGTGGGAGGAAGGCTTCGCGGGAGCCGCCGCAACCGCGGTGCAGACCAGCCCGGGGATCGCGCCCGGCTACAACCCGATTGACCCGGGCCCGTTCTACGCCACCTCGGTCTACGAGCCGCAGAATCAGCCGGACCTGGGCGGGCCGACCTACTACCCCGCCTCCGGCTTCAGAGGGATGCTCGTCTGGCGGGTGGCGATGGCCCGCAGCGCGTGGTTCAAGCCCTACGTCGAGGACAACGACTTCTTCAAGAGGTTCAATCAGGCATACTACGCCGCGCATAACGCCGAGCTGCCGGGGAGTGTGCCGGCGCTGCGAGTGCTGGGCTCGCAGGTGCTGCCCAGCGTGGAGGGGATGCCCTTCCAGGAGTGGTTCCAGCGCCAGCATGTGCTCGACACCAGCGTCAGGCTGGGCCCGAAGATGTTCATCTGGAACATCCCGCTCACGCAGGCGGTGGCGCTGATCGCCGAGCACTTCTTCGTGGGCCTGGGAGGAGATGAGGAGCCGCTCGGAGGGCAGGTGCGCACCACCTACTGGAGCTACGACTTCGCGGTGTCCCTCTACGCCGAGGAGGGCAACACGATAGATATCCCCGCCAGCGGGGAGGGAGCAGGCGAGGGGTTCCTGATACCGACGTTCTTCAACATCGGCGGGCCGCAGCGGGTGACGGTGCAGGCCGACCTGGGCAGTCTTCGGCGGATGATGCCCTACGCCTACGGGGTGCGCGGCTTCGAGGCGGGCGAGAACAACCTCTACGGGGGGATCATCGGGGCGATAGAGGGGAAGATAGACGTGACCGGCGGCCAGGGGCTGACGGACGTGGCCGTGAGCCGCGGCGTCTGGGGGGACCGCATCACCCAGGGGCCGCTGGCGCCCACGCAACTTGAGATCACCTTCACGAACCAGCAGGACCAGACCATCACGCGCAAGGTCAACGTCGCGTGGGACTCCTACGTGCTCTTTCTCGAGGGCGGCGGTCAGGTGCAGATGACGCACGACTGGTCGGCGCAAGGGTCGGGCCTGCACCTCATCTCATTCCCGCTGCGACCGCTGACCCAGGACCTGGCCGCGCTGCTGGGCATCAGCCCGGAGCAGATGCTGGTGGCGCGATGGAACCCGTCCCTTCTCGCCCAGGACAAGTATGAGATCTGGCCGCGCACAGAGCCCGTAGCGCCCGGGCGGGCCTACTGGCTGCGCGTGCTGGAGGATGTGTCGCTGTCGCTGACCGGCGTGCTGCACCCCGAGGAGCGGGCGTTCGTGGTGCCGCTGGGCGTGGGCTGGAACATGATAGGCACGCCGCGGCAGACGGCCACGTGGGTCGAGGAGCTTGAGTTCGAGGCCGAGGGCGAGCAGCCGGTGAGCTACGCCGATGCCGTTGACTCCCACATCATCCAGGAGGGCATCTACGGGTGGTCGGCGGCGGAAGGCTACACCGAGGCCCAGCAGCTTCTTCCGTTCGTGGGCCACTGGGTGCGCTGCCTGAGGGCGAGCGGGGCGCTGGTGAGGTTCCCGCCGACCAGCGCGCTGGCATCAGCTCGGGTGGGGAGCCAGGCGCGGCCGAAGCCCGCAGGGCAGCAGTTGGCGTGGAAGCTGGAGCTGGTGGCGGAGACGAGAGGGATGGGCCGCTCGTCGGCCTACCTGGGCGCTGCGGCAGATGCTGCCGAGGGCCTCGACCGCTACGACCGCCAGGCGCCGCCGCCCTTCGGGCCGCAGGTCGCGGTGCGGTTCCTCTTCACAGAATCACGCGTAGGTCGGGCTTCCAGCCCGACACCCTCAAGGCGGGCCGGGCTAGACCCCGGCCCCTCCTACCTGAGCGATGTGCGGCCCGCCGACGGGCGGCGGCAAAGCTGGGAGCTGCAAGTGAGCAGCGGCGTGCCGGGCCAGCCGGTGCGGCTGAGCTGGCCGGATATGTCGGGGCTTCCGGCAGAGGTGAGGCCGGTGCTGGTTGATGCGGCGGCGGGCCGGCGGCTGTACATGCGCACCACCGCAGGCTACGAGGTCCCGGCCGACGAGACGGGCGTGAGCCGGAGGCTGCGCATCGAGATAGAGCCGGCCAGCGCGCAGACGCTGATGGTGACCTCGATGTCATCCCGCCAGGCGAGCGCAGGCGCGGCGCAGATAGGCTTCGCGCTGAGCGCGCCTGCGAGCGTGGAGGCACGCCTGCTCAACATCGCCGGCAGGCCGGTGCGCAGGATCGCATCCGGGCAGAAGCCCGCGGGCACGAGCACGCTCAGTTGGAACCTGCGCGATGACGGCGGGCGGCTGGTGCCGAGCGGCGTCTACCTGGTGGAGCTGCACGCGAGGGACGAGACCGGGCGCCAGGCGCGGGCGATGTGTTCGCTGCATGTCATCCGCTGACCAGGAACCCGCAGGGCGGGTGGGTGGAGTCGGGCAAGAATGCCCGACCTGCGAACGGCCGCGCTGAGTTCGGCGCGACACTGCTACGGAGTGAGGACGATTCGCAAGAGAGCTTGCCGCGGACATGAGGGCAGGGCATTGCGGGTGGCGTGCGTGTGCGCCGGCATCGCAGCGGCGGCGGGGTTGCTGGGTATGCTCGGCTGCGGCGGGCTGCCACCCACCAACGGCGGCGACGAGCCACGGGGCGCCGTCGTGGTGATGGTGTTCGAGGAGGGCACGAATATCCCCCTGCCCGTGGCGGCGACCGTGATCGTGGGCGGCGTGCGCGGCAGCCTCAATCCGAGCGACGAACAGCTAGTGCTGCGCGATGTGCCGCTGGGGACCTCGACGCCGCCAACCCAGCCGATGACCGTCAGCGCGCCCGGATACGTCACCAGCGCGCAGCTAGCCCAACTCAACATCACGACCGCCACCTGGCTGAGCGTGAACCTGACCCCGGCGGACACCGCCACCACCGGCAGCATCTCGGGCAGCGTGACCGACCTGACCTCGGGCGAGCCGGTGGTGAACGCCTTCTTGCAGTTCCGACCGGCAGGAGATGAGGAGGCGGAGGCGGTGGGGGGCTACACCGACAGCGATGGCAACGTCACCGTCCGGGGCATTCCGGCCGGCGATCACGTGCTGACGGTTCAGGCCGAGGAGTATCTCGCGTTCACCCAGAATGTCTCCATCGTCGCGGACGACACGGGGACGAACCCGGATGTCGCCGTGCAGTTAATCGCCGGGGATACGACGGTGACCGTGGCCGGACGCGTGGTCTACGTGCTGAGCCGCGAGCCGATAGCGGCCGCGACCGTCACCATCGGCGACGCCAACCCCGTGACCACGGACGTGGATGGGGCATTCGCCGTCGCGGAGGTGCTGGTGGGCGACCGGACGATCGAGGTCACGGCGGAGGACTATGAGACCTACCAGGCGACGCTCAATGTGCTGCCGGGGATCGCCGACGTGCTCATCGAGCTCTTCGAGAGAGCGGAGGAGCCGCCCGCGGGGCCCTACACGCTGGCGGGCACGGTGAACCTGATCGGCCCTCCCGACAGCTCCGGGGCCGCGGTGACGGCCACCGCGCTGGCCACCGGGCAGGTGCTCGACACCGCGGTCACCTCGGCTTCGGGGAGGTACACGCTCTTCGTTCCGCCGGGGCGCTACCGGGTGACGGTGCGCTACCAGGGCCGAGAGATCTCGCGGGAGGTCGAGGTGCCCCCCGGCGGGCAGATCGTGGATGACGTGGACTTTATCCTGACGATACAGTAGCGGGGCGGGTAGGGGCCTATTGAGAGTTGCGCGGCTTTCTGATAGACTAGCCAAAAGGCGCGAATAGTACCTCGAGGAGGCTGACTCAGTGAGCAAGCATACCGGCCGTGTGTACCTATTCATCATGGCAGCAGCGATCGTCGCGTCAGTGATCACGGCGGGCTGTGGGGGCGGCGGAGGCGATGGGGTAGCAGCTACGGCGAACGGCACGGTGCGCGACGACGCCTCCCTGCAAGGGATCGCCGGCGTGGATGTGACCTGCGGCGGAGCCAGCACGACATCCGACCAGGACGGCGCCTTCAGCTTGAGCACCACGAGCGGGACGCGAACCCTGGTCTTCTCCGCCGCCGACTACGTGAGGCAGGAGGTGACCCCCACGCTCGGTGCAGGCGCCAATGACGTGGGCACCGTCTACCTGGCGCCGGCCCTGCTGACCGGCAAGGGCGCGGTGCAGGGGACCGTCTATCAGGCCGGCACGCCGCTGGGCGGGGCCATCATCCAGAGCGGGACCGCACAGGCGATCTCCAAGGCCGACGGGGGCTTCGGCATCCACAACGTGAGCCCGGGGCAACAGGTGCTCACCGCGGTGAGTCCGGATACGCAGTTCTCGGGCTATGCGGTCGTGCAAGTGGCGGCCGGAGAGACGCTCACGGGCGTGACCATTGATCTGAGCCTGGCGCCCCCTGGCCCCCCCATCTTCTAGAGGCGGGAGGCTCGCAGCTCGTCGCTCGAAGCTCGTAGCTGCAAGCGCGACAGGTGGTCATGGCGAGCAGCAAGGCACGGGTATTCGGTGGCATAGTGCTGGTGGCCGTCAGCGTGGGGCTGGTGGGCTGGGCTCTGTGGCAGTGGCGCACCAGCAGCGCGCCGAGCCAGGAGAGCGAAGCACGAGAGCCGACCGTGCCGGCCCTTTCCGTGAAGGGGTCGGTAGTGGAGCACAGCGAGGGGGGACGGCTGGGCTGGAAGCTGAGGGTCGAAGAGGTGGAGATGTCAGGCGGGGGGGCCACGGTCGCAGCCACCGGGCTCAAAGACGGCCTCATCTACGACGCCCAGGGACGGCCGGTCCTGCGCCTCACCGCCGCTAAGGCCAAGTACAACACCGCACGTAAGGACTTCGAGCTGACCGGCAAGGTCACGGTGGTCTCCGAGCGCAGCGTGGTCATAACCACCGATAGAGTCCAGTGGATGCCGGAGCAGCAGACGCTGCGTTGCCCGGGCGAGGTGAGGATGACGGCCGAGGGGCTCACGCTCACCGCCGATCATCTCGACCTCATCGTGCCAGACGACACCGTCAAGGCCACGGACCGGGTGCGAATGAAGATGGGCGAGGACCGGCTGACGGGACGTAACCTGACCTACAACCTGGATACCAAGGACTTCACGCTGGATGCAGTGCAGGCGACCTTCGCGCCGGAGAGCGCGAAGGAGAAGCTGGAGAGGCTGCAATGATGACCAGGCGCGTGGCCGGTGCCGGGTTCGTGTGTGTGCTGCTCGCGGCAGCGGCCCTGCCGCTGTTGGCACAACCGGGCGATGAGCCGACAGAGCCCGGCGCTGCCGAGCAGGACGAGGAACGCGTGCGCATCGAGTGGGCGGATGACCTGCGGCGCGAGGGTGACATCTACTACCTCGAGCGCGACACGCGTCCCGTTGTCCTGGCGCACAAGGACATCAAGCTCTACTGCGACAAGGCCGTCTACAACCACGACGAGAACACCGCCCACGCGGAGGGCAATCCGAGGGTCGAGGACCCCAACACCACCATCACCGGCCGGTACGTGGAAGCCGACTTCGACGCGGAGATAGCCATCATCACCGAGAACGTCAAGGTCGTCACCCAGAGGAAGAAGGAGAAACCGGAGGGCGCCGAGGGCGAGGAGGCCAGCGACGAGGACAAAGAGCCCGAGAAGCTCGAGGACTACTGGGAGAAGAAGACCGTCATCACCTGCGATCGGATCGAGTACCAGTACAACGAGGAGGTGAAGATCGGCACCGCGACCAGCCGAGTGAAGGCGGTGCAGGAGGACAAGACGGTCTACGCCGACAAGGCGGTCTACGAGGAACTCAAGGACATCGTGACGCTGACCGGGGACGTTCGGCTGATCACGGAGAAGGGCGATGAGTTCCGCTGCCCGCGGGTGGTCATCTCGGTCGAGGAGGACTGGTTCCAGGCCGAGAACATCGTGGGAGTGGCGAAGCGGCGCGACAACGAGGAGGGCCAGGGGCAAGAAGAGCAGCCTTCCCCAACCGAGGAGGGCCAGGCCGAGGAGCAGTAGCCGGCTAAATGGCAAAGGGCCAAGCAGGCAGTATCCAAAGAACTCCGACCACGGCCAGTGGTTGGGCTCGTCATTCGTCGGACGGCAGAGGCTTACTCCAAGTACTGTTTTATCAGCAGGAGGTTCTCGGGCGGAGTCTCGTAGGGGATGGCGCCGGTGCCCAGCAGCAAGTTGGGCCTGTCCGCGGCCAACTCCAGCACTTCCTCCACCGCAGCGATGATCTCATCCCTCGTACCGCGGGTGTAGACCGCGGGATCGAGGTTCACACGGACCTTCACGTCCGGGCGATGGCGCGTGGCCTCAAGGAACTTGTGACGCTCGGTCTCCGCCGGACAGATGAGAAAGTCGGTGCCGGTCTCAAGCATCTCAGGGACAATGGGGGCGGTGTCGCCGCCGATGATGCATGGCACCGGCCGGCCCGCGATCTCACCCACGGCCCTCATGGCCCGCACCAGCGGAGCCGCCTCGATGGCGCGGAAGTTCGCCGGTGACAGCAGGGGCGGCGCGGCAGCCGACTCGAAGAATGCCACCCCCAGGCCGGCCTCAATGACCTTCCCCGCAAACGCCACCTGGCCGTCCACGAGCCGATCGAGCATCCGGCGCACGGCGTCAGGCCGGAGGGCCACGTCAATCATGAGCTGGTTAAGGCCGACCACGTTCTGAGCCACCGAGAACGGCCCACTCACGGGGATGCGAACGTCCGCTTCAGGGAACTCTTCTACTAGCCTCTGCCCCACCTCGATCATCATTGGCATACGCCCGTCCCTCTCCGCATCGAAGGGCTCGATTGCCAAGGCTTCCTCGGCAGAGGCAAAAAGCGGCTCGGTGATGGCTGGGATCCCGGTGCCTTCGGCTCTGCGGACAGTGCAGCCGTAGGCTTCAGCTTCGAGGTTATATATGTCTATGCCCACCACGACCGGGAAGTGCCGGTAGAGCTGGTACGCCCCTCGATGTGCGCGCCAGCACGCCTGCGCGCTGCGTGACGCCTCCCAGGGGGTAACGCCGATGATCGCGGCCGCGTGCTCATACACTGACAGCGACAGGGGTATCTTCATCTCACCTAAGTCATCGGACGCTTCATGCCCCGCGGGTGGGGTTCACGCAGGTACGAAAGCAGCGCCGCCAACAAGGCCACGCTGCTTCCGAGAGCTTATCCTGCCGCCGGGCCCAAGCGCGCCCTGCCAGCAAATGCGTTAGAACGGCATTTGGGTGATGGATTGCTTGATGAGCACGATCGCGATGGCAAGCATCGCAATCAGGCCCATCCCGCAGGTGAAGCCCGCATACAACACCGGCGGCCACCGGCGCCAGTTCTCCTCGCCGAAGCGCTTGAGCAAGTAGTAGCGGCCAATCAGGGCGCCGATGAACTGCAAAATGACGAAGTGAGGCAGCATCCCCACGCCCCGAATCCACCCGTAGATGAGCATCACCGGCAGCCGCATCCAGTTGAGCAGAACATACGCGCCCAGGCCGAAGACCAGGCCGCCGCCCATCAAGACGGGCTTGATCGCGCGCTGGAAGATCTCCTGGTGGCCGCCCTCGGTGGTGGCGGAGAACCAGACCCACGAGGTGATCGCCTGATAATCCCAGAACTTCTGCGCGTAGGGATAGTAGACCGAGGGTATCGGCTGGAGCCGCCAGACGTATCCCCAGAACAGGAAGCTGCACACCAGCATAATAGGGAACATCAGCAGCTCGGCCTTCAGGACGCTGGTGAACTTGTTGCCGGTCAGCTCGATCTCGCGGAACCGCTGGGTGGTGCCGCCGTAGTTGCCCAGCGGGATGGGCGCGAACCAGATGTCCACGCCCTTGTAGCCGCTGAAGATGAAGGTGGCCTCGCGAATCATCGGTATCGCGATGAACTGCCCGGTGAGGCCGACCATGCGAGCGTTGATGTAGGATTGCAGCGGGGTCCAGATGTAACCGTAGATGACGAGGAAGTAGATGGGGAACCTTGGGACCAGGACGCGGCAGAGCACCACGTAGCCGGTAGTGGCAGCGGCGAACAGCGCGAGGCACACCCAGACTCGGAAATCGCCGCGTCCCGGCACGCCCGGCCCGAAGCCGATCTGCGGCTTGCGACCCTCGCGGCTGGCCGCGCGCCATTCGGAGACCATCTTGTAGATGCCGATGCTGGCGACCGCGAAGGCGGTGCCGATGCCGAAGGACAGCCAGATGTCAATGTTCGCGGCCCAGGCCGTGCGCGTGGTCTCCATCCCCGGGCGCCAGGTGGGGAGATTGCCCGTGATCTGAGCGAGCGGGTTGACGATGACGGTGGTCATCGCGGCGGCGAAGCTGCCGGCGACCATCCAGAAGGGCAGCACAAAGCCGATCATAAGCGTCGCCAGGTTCGTGCCGATGCCGGTGGGCACGCCCGGGAGGAAGCGCTCGGTGCCCTGGGTAAAATCAATCCACGGGATGGGCAAGATGGCGACGGGCTGGATGAGCACCGCCCCGGTGAGCGTGGGGACCGCCAGGTAGATGAGGCCGAAGCCGATGCCCATCATACTGCCGATGGAGAACACGCGCCAGCGCCAGGTCTCCTCCTTGGAGGAGGCCTCGGCAAGGGCGGTAGCGCCCTGGGCGGCGATGGGAGCGAGCGGGAAGGGCAGCCGCTCGCCGTCTGAGAGGAGCCTGAAGAGCGAGTAACCGAGCGTGAACCAGGCCACGCGGCTGAAGACCTGAGTGAGCAGCAGCACGCCGATGGCGGGCAGCCAGTCAGGGTGCATGAAGGTGCGTTGGGCGATGGCGAGCGAGTCGGGCGCGGGCGCCACCCAGTCGGGCACCTGATCCACGAGACCACCGGGTGCGGCGGCGCGGAAGAACTGGTTCCAGACGAGGCCGGCGAAAGCGCCACCGGATAGGGCGACCTGGCCCGCCATCGCGGTGAGGCCGCCGGCGATGTAATAGAGGATGTATATCTGCTGCCGGCTGAGCTGCTGGAACGAGCGCTTCGCCACCTCGGTGAAGAGGATGATGGTGGTCCACTCGGCAGCGGGCCCCATCGTCTGGCCGGCGACCAAGCCCAGGTAGATGGACCCCGGCATCATCACGAAGCCGATGAAGAAGGCGCCAAGCACGGTCTGCCAGCCGAAGCCGTCCTCGAACTGCTCCGGCGTCTCCATCAGGGATCTGTATTCTTCGAGTTCTACTACCTCGCGTAGTGCCATGGGCATGCTCCGCTAACTCCGGCTATGGGGAACAGGTTATGGGGAATGGGGCCACAGCACCGCCCGCGTCCGTTCCTCATTTCCCATTGCCATTCCGTGCGCACTGCTCCGCAGGCGCGCCTGCGCCCGACTGGACACGGAACGGTAGCGTGCTGTTCGTGATGGTGGGGATAGATTCCTCCTGCCCCAAGAGAAAATTCTCGCCTTAGCCCCGATTATTCGCGTAGGTCGGCCTGGGGCGGTGTCCCCCCGGGGGGGGGCACGCGCCCGGGTGATAGGGGCGCCCCACCCGGTGCCCGGTCCCCCCCCCCCA
>CBFDBV010000159.1:0-9913 GCA_965603135.1 uncultured bacterium | reverse complement strand
AAAGGCCAACGGGCCGTTCGCTGCCGCTATCTGGGAGACCGAGCCACGGCGGCTCACATTGCTCCTGGATTGGATCGGCGGAATCCATCACCTCCACTATGCCCTGCTGGATGATGGCATTGTCTTCGCATCAGAGATCCGAACTCTTCTGGCAGCGGGCGCATGGGACGGCAGGATCAACGAGCACGCCCTCCACCAGTACCTCGACTTCGGACACATCCTACCGCCACACACGTTGTTTGACGGCATTCACAAGCTCCCGCCAGGCTGCGCTTTGACCTACGAGGACGGCCGAGCGGACGTCCAGCGCGTCTTCAAGTTCCGCTTCGAGGCTCAGCGCGACGCTGATTGGGTGGAGCGGTTCCAGGACGAGTGCCGGGAGGCTATTGCTCATCGGGTCGCAGGTCCTGACGAAGTCGGAGCCTTCCTGAGTGGCGGCATCGACTCCAGCTACAATGTGGCCCTCATGAGCGACGTGCAGGAGGGCCCGGTCAAGACCTTCTCAATAGCATATCCCCAGGAGGAGTTCGACGAATCTCCGTACGCGCGCCTCGTAGCGAAGCGCTTCGAGACAGACCATCACGAACTCACTCTGGACTCGCCTGAAGTGCTCGACGAACTGCCCGAAATGATCTGGGCGCTGGAAGAGCCCGCAATGGACTATTCCTTCATACCAACTTTCAATCTCGCGCGTTTCGCTAAAGAGCATGTTGACGCGGTCATCTCGGGAGACGGTCCCGATCATTTGCTGGGGCGGCACTATCCGGTGGCTTTTGCGAGGCGAGCCCTGGGCAGAATACCTGGCGCGTCAGTGCTGGCCCGCGCACTCTTGGCTGATGACCGGTCCGCCGGCTGGAAAGTCGGGCTGTGGCGTCGCCTCCGGCGCAGCGAACAAGGGCGGTCCTTGTGGAAGGTTCTGCAATCACTGGCTGGCAGCCCTCCGGAAGCATATCTTTCCATCTATCGAGAGATCGCCTATCGAGGCCTGCTTCCTAACTCGCTACGCGCGGTTGTTTCTGACAGCATGGGCGAGAACCTGGTCAATGGCTTGGACATCGGCGCAGCCATCAGTGATAACGTAGACGGTGACGCCAGTGAGTTTGAGCGCATCCTTGCCCTCGACCTGGCCATAGACGGGAGCTTCGGGGTGTTCGCCAAGGTTGGCAAGATGGCCGCTCACCACTCGCTCAGTGTCCGGGAACCCTATCTGGATCTGAGTGTTTGCGCGCTCTTGAGCAAGGTACCGTTCGGGCTCAAGGTAAGAGGCTCAACCTTGGACTACCTGCGCAAATCCGCCCGAACTAAGCATCTCTTGTACGAAGCCGCGAAGGGCCTTGTGCCAGACGATGTGATGCGCAAGCCCAAGCAGGGCTTCCAGGCGCCAATCGGGGTGTGGCTCCGAGAATGGGTAGGTCAGCGGGATGGCCGGGGTCTGTTTCCCGCGTTAACTCAAGAGATGCAGCTACTAAACGAGGAGTCCGTTGACAGAGTGTTGAGCGAGCATCAAAGCGGCCGCTGCGATCACGGTACCCTTATTATGATGCTCATAACTCTCGACCTTTGGTACGGGATCTTCGCGACGGGGAACGGTGCAAAACCCGAATGGACGTGGCGGGATTGGCTCGACCAGTAACACACAGCGTGCGCAGATCTGAGATTTCCCTCGGGTAGACGATCCGTTCGTACGCCACGCCGTGCCGCCGTGCCACCCGCTGGATGCCGCGCAGGTAGTGCCCCAGTGCGTCCGCCTCGTTGTACGCTGGCACCACCACCAGTTCGACCGTGGTGCCACTTGCCACAGGGCACCACGTGCCTTCATGATGATGACCGCATCGGGAACTCACGAACGGTGTCGAGCGGCTTGTAGAGGGTAGGAGGAGAGGGTCGGTCGTTCTCGTGGGCCAGAGAGCACCGATCAGCCAGCCGGCGGTACCCGAGGTCCCAAGCCAGGGCCCGTCTATTGTGCCCCGGAACCTTCCGGTAGCCCCACGATTCCTGAACCCCGCCCCCTCCCCACCATGTGTTGTGCTCTACACATCCCCCATTCGCGTCCGTCTTGCACATCGAGCCCGACGCGCGTATAATGGGAACTGGCAGAGCTGGATCCCAAGCCAGGGCCAACACTTTGCCGATGAGATCCGCGAGTGGCACCTCGCGGGTCTCGTTTTGATTCTGCATCCGGTCTTGGCGCCCCGTTACGTGGCTACTCAACTACACTGGTCCGGGGCCGGTAGCCGCCGGGGCAGCGACATGGTCTGTAGTGAGGACCACGTCAGCTTGTTACGCATCGGCCCAGAGTATAGCACACTTGGGCCGAGGGATAGCTCACGACAATCTCACAGTCTCGGCCATGAGCGGCTCGGCGGCCGTCTCCGAACCTCCCACGCGTTGCTCCCCAATGACCCTCACCGACAGCCCCCGGCGGTCAATCTTGTAGGGCAGGTGCTCGGCGCCGGCTGCTACCAGCGCCGTCGCGACCTCCTTGGCCCTGCCCGCCCCCGCGAAGCTTATCATGCAGCCACCTCCGCCCGCACCGCACAGACGACTGGCCAGCGCCCCTGCCTCCCTCGCCACGCTCATCAGGTGCTCGATGCGCTCGTTCGTGACACCCTCCGCGAGCCTCCGCCGGTTCTGCCATTCCTCGTCGAGCAGCCCCGCGCAGCGATCCAGGTCGCCAGCCAGCAGCGCCTCCCGCATCGCCATTGCCGTCTGCTTGATGGCCCGCAGGTCCTGCACTGTGGTGCCACGATCATCGATGTAGTTCTTCAGCATGGCCCAATTGCTGGTCCCGGAACACCGGCTCTCACCTGTGAAGGTCAGCACCAGCCGGTCCTCGAGTTCACGGAGCAGCCACTCGTTCGCTCCCAGCGGCTCGACCCGCTCCCCTTCGACGTCAAACCAGATCGCATTGAGCCCACCGTTGAGCGCCGAGTAGTAGTCCTGCTTACCGGTTGGGATGCCCAGGTTCTGCGCTTCGAGGTTAGCGCCGTAGCGGACGATGTCCTGGTTCGACAGGTCATCCCCATTCAGCTCCCGGAGCGCGCCGGTGAGCGCAATGAGCAGTGACGACGACGCGCCCAGGCCCGATCCCTTCGGCGCGTCATTGCGACTAATGATGTCCAGCCCGAGCGATGGTCGGTAGTAGCGCACGATACGGCAGATGAGATCCAGCTCCCCGCCGAGGCGAAGCTCTTCCGCCGAGGCAGCGTGCTGCTGGGCGCCGATGCACTCCGCCGTGATCTTGACTTCGGCATCGCGACGCGTCTGCAGCCACACGTGGCTGCCCAAGCTGATCGCCATATTGACGGTGATCCCGCCCTCCTCGAAGAGGTAGAGCGGATGGATGTCCAGCGTGCCGCCGGCCAAGTCAATGCGCGAAGGCGCCGTCGCTTGCACTATCAGAGCGATCGCTCCCTATGCACGGTGTGTGGACGTCCGCACACCCCGCACGGCCTCAGCATGTCCCTGGCCGCACGGAGACAGTGTCATAGTGTAGCACAATCCCCCAGCGCATACGCTCACGACATTCTCACAGTTCCCGTTGTCAGCAGCGCCCGCATTCGTCTCCCTGGGTCCAGTTTGCCACCCCTGGCCTGACGTCGTTTGCCGTCAGCCCGTCCCCGTAAGTCGCCCCCTGCGTTCTCTGCAGTGCGCCGTTCCCGTTGGCGTCTCTGCAGTGAGCCTTCTCCCGCCACCTCCCCCCAAACGGCAGCGAACGGCGGCTAACGACAGCCAGCGACGGCCAACGACAGCCACGGCAACTCCGAACGGCAAGGGCAGACGCCGAGGGCGGGTCACTCGAAGGGGACCGGCTCTGTCCGGCCGGTGCGAGAGGACCTCTCTGCGGCCTCGAAGACCCCGATGACCCGGCGGCCCACCTCGCCCGACACCGGCACCAGCCCGCCCCGCAACAGATGGTCGGCCAGGTCCTGCCAGTAACCCTGCCAGTCGCAATCCAGGTAGGGCACCTCGCGCTCCTCGCGGCGCTCTCCCCCATCGCCCACCGTGATGACCTTCAGCCTGCCGCCGGACGGAGCTGAGATGCGCTGCTCGTAGCCGGTAGTGGCGCCCTGGGCGGTGTCCACGATCGCGCCCCTCGTGCCCAGGATGCGCCAGGTGCGCTCGCCGGCCGCCGCGATGTGCGACCAGGTCACGTCCGCCACCACCCCGTTCTCGAAGCGAAGCAGCGCGCGCGTCTGATCCTCGATGCTCACGTGATCCCAGACCAGCTTGTGGAAGAACCCGGTCACGCCGGCGATGCGACCTGGCACCAGCTCCAGCACCCAGTCAACCGCGTGCGGGCCCCAGAAATAGAAGGCCCCGCCTGACTTGGCCTTGTCCGTATACCAGCCGTGCTCCGGGTCCCGGTAGCCGCCAGCAGTCAGGTCAATCTGAAAGACCCGGCCGATCGCGCCCTCGTCCACAAGCTCCTTGATGCGGCGAAAGTTGCCGTCGTGGCGGCGGTTGTGATGGACTGCCAGGGTCCGGCCGGCGGCGCTTGCCGCCTCGATCATCTGCGTGGCCTCGTCCACGTTCAGGCACATCGCCTTCTCGACGACGACGTGCTTGCCGGCCTCAAAGGCCTCGAGCGCCAGCGGGCAGTGCGTGAAGTGCGGGGTGACGACGGAGACCAGGTCAATGTCGGCCCTCTCGTACATCTCGGCCGTTGAGTTGTAGGTCTCGATGGAGGGCCAGTCCTGGTTCGCGGCCTCGGTGCGGGCGGGGTCGCGGTCGCAGACGGCGACCAGGTCAAGCTCGGGGGTGTAATCAATCCAGGCCGAGTGGGCCCAGCCGAAGTTGTGCATCGGCCCGTAGCCGATCACCGCACAGCGGATGTTCTCTGGCACCACGTACTCCCCTTCTCGGTTGCCGCAGGACTTGTCGGGCCCGCCTTCGCCAAGGCTTCGGCGGACAGGCTTGGAAGCCCGCCCTACGGGTAGTTTTGAAACGGGCTCTATCCTGAGCACATCTCGCGCGCGACGCGGGCGATGTCGGCTGGCTGCGGAATGCAAGCGTCCTCCAGAGGCGGGCTGTAAGGCATCGCTGTGTCCGCTCCGGCAAGCACGCGCGGGGCCGCCCTCAGCAGATCGAAGCCCGCCGCCGTCACGCGGCGCAGGATCTCCGCGCCGGCACCGCCCCTCGCAGGCGCCTCGTGGACGACCAGCAGGCGGCCCGTCTTCGTGAGCGACGCCAGGATGGTGTCCAGGTCCAGCGGCACCAGTGTGCGCGGGTCAATGACCTCGACGCTGATCTCGTCGCCCAGCGCCTCGGCAGCCTCAAGGGCCTTCGGCACCGCGTAGGAGAGGGCGACAAGCGTCAGGTCCTCGCCCTCGCGCTTGAGCGCCGCCTCGCCCAGCGGCACCAGCCACTCGCCCTGGGGGACCTGCTGAGTCATTGGGTGCAGCAGCCGGTGCTGGATGAAAACGACCGGCCCGTCGTCGCGGATCGCGGACTTGAGCAGGCCCTTCGCGTCGTAGGCGTTGGAGGGCATAACCACCTTCAGGCCGGGCGCGTGCATAAACCAGGCCTCGTGGCTGCCGCTGTGATGCGCGCCCTCGCGGGTGCCGCAGCCGGCCGGCGTCTTGATGACCATCGGCACCTTGATGCGGTTGCCGGACATCAGCTTGAGCTTGGCGGCCTGGTTGACGATCTGGTCGAAGCAGACGGTGACGAAGTCGCAGTACATTATCTCGACCACCGGACGCAAACCCACGGCCGCCGCACCCACCGCCAGCCCCACAAAGCCCGCCTCCGAGATCGGCGTCTGCCAGACGCGGCGGTCGCGCAGCGCGTCCCAGAGGCCCTTGGCCTCTCGCACCGGGCCGAGGTCCTCGCCGATGAGGAAGACGCTCTCGTCGCGGGCCATCTCCTCGCGCAGGGCCTCGCTGACGGCCTGGGCATAGGTGATCTCGCGCGCCTCGGAGATGGGTGCCCGGGCCAGAGGTGGTTTCAAGACCCCCGCGGACGGCATTGACGGGCTGGAAGCCCGCCCTACGGGTGGTACGGAAGTACCGGGCGAAGAGAGCGAGGGGCGCTCGGTGACCTCCAGGATGTCAAGAGCCGGGAAGGGCTGAGCCTGGGCGAACTCGACGGCTTGGTCAACTTCACCGAGGACCGCGGCCCGCATTGTCTGTTGTTCCTCGGCCGTCGTCGCGCCGTCCTTGATGAGCCGCTTCTCGAACATCGGGATCGGGTCGCGCTTGCGCCATTCCTCGGCCGCCTCCGGGTCCTGGTGGCTCGACTTCCCTGCGCCGGCGTGGCCCTCAAAGCGGAAGGTCCTGGCCTCGATGAGCGTGGGGCCCTCGCCCGCCCGCGCCCTGGCGACCGCCTCGGCCGCGACCTCGTGGACAGCCATCACGTCCATGCCGTGCACCGCCACGCCCGGAATGCCGTAGGCAGAGGCGCGATCAGCCACGCCGCGGCCGGAGGTGGTGATCTCGGCGGGCGTGCTCGCTGCCCAGAGGTTGTTCTCGCACACGTAGATGACCGGCAGCTTCCAGACGGCGGCCAGGTTGAGCGACTCGTGGAAGGTGCCCTGGTTGGCCGCGCCGTCGCCGAAGAAGGCGACGGAGACACCGTCCCCGCCGCGGTACTTCGCGGCGAAGGCCGGGCCGAGCGCGATGGGTAGCCCGCCGCCCACGATGCCGTTGCCGCCGAGGACGCCGTTTTCCAGGCTGAAGATGTGCATAGAGCCGCCGCAGCCGCGTGAGTAACCCGGCTCGCGGCCCATCAGCTCGGCCAGGATGCGGTCGAGGCTGAGGCCCATGGCGATGGCGTGTCCGTGGCCGCGGTGGGTGCTGGTCAGGAAGTCGCCGGCCTTGAGCGCCGCGCAGACACCAACAGCAACCGCCTCCTGGCCGATGTAGACGTGGACCGCGCCGCCGATGAGGCCTGACTTGTCGAAGTCGTACATCACGGCGGTGAGCATATCCTCGGTGAGCGCCCCGTCCCCAGCGACCGTGCCTTCGCCGTAGAAGCCACGGTAGTCGTAGAAGTCCTTGAGGCGATCCTCGAACTCGCGGATGCGGTACATCTTCAGCAGCATCTCTTTGAGCTTCTCAGCGTCAAGCATGGTGGTCTCCCATCCTTTGCGGCCTGGCGGATGATCGGCAATCGGGAATCGGCAAGCGGCAACCGGCAACGGCGAACGGTGACAGACGGTCAGGCTCCTATCGGGTACCGGCCGAACTCAAAGGCCGCCTCGTACGCGGCCTGGATGTTCTCGGGCGGCGTGTTGGGCTGGATGTTGTGATCTGGGTTGAAGACGAAGCCGCCGCCAGGCGCGAAGATGCGTACGCGCTCGGCGACCTGCTCGCGCACCTCCTCCGGCGTGCCGAGCGACAGCACGCCTTGGGTCTCCACCCCCCCGCCCCAGAAGGTGAGCCGGTCGCCGAACTGCTCCTTCAGCCAGGCGGGGTCCATCCCCGCAGCAGAGGTCTGAATGGGGTTGAGGACGTCCAGGCCCGCGTCCGCCAGGTCGCCCACGAAGCCGGGGATGCTCCCGCACGAGTGCTCGAAGCTCTTCCAGGTGGTGTGCTCGCGGATCCATTCGAAGTGTGCGCGCAGGGAGGGTAAGTAGACCTCGCGGAAGGTCTCCTGCGAGAACATCTCGGAGCGCTGGGTGCCGAAGTCGAGGCCGGTGATGAAGATGAGGTCGGCGTTCTCCCCGACCGCCTGCCAGAGCAACTCCAGGTTCTGAAGCGCGACCTGGGTGCTGATCTCGAACAACTCGCGCACGTAGCCGGGGTCCTCCGCGAGCAGGCAGAGGAAGTCGGTCAGATGGCCCACGTAGCGCATGCCCAGCGCGCCCCAGCAGTTGAGCAGCAGCGCCTTGTCCGTGTTCCGGCGCAGCTCGCCCGCGCGCGTGCGGGCGAACTCCAGCGTCTCGTCCCTGATGTGCCAGTTGGCCGACATGCCGCGTATCCGGTCCAGGCTCGGCGGCTGATAGTCGTGGTCCCACGCGCCGTAGCCGATAGTGTCGAAGTAGTACCCATCCCCGGGCATATGCAGGACGGGCTTGCGGTCCTTGCCTCTCCCCCTGTGCAGGAGCCACTCATCACCGACCAGCTCAACGTCGAAGTCCCCGGGCACGTGCACCTCGGTGCCGTCGAACAGCTCCCAGGTCTTCAGGTTCCGGTCGCTGAGGCCAAGCTGCATCTCAAGGGGCTCTATCGGCAGCACGTCGAGTTCGAGCCGCTCCACCACGTCCATCTCGACCTCGGCGAGCATCTGCATGACATCGCTGACCCGTACCCGCCGGTCCTCCAGGCCGAGGCGCACGCGCAAGTGATGAAGCGCCTGCGCGTGAATGCCGGTGACGAAGCTGCCCCCCAGGTCAAGCGGCACGCGGTCGGGCTCTTCATGGTTGATGGCCGCCAGCACCCGGTCTCTGCTGGTCATCGGCGTCTCCGGTTCATGTCGCGGCGTACCACAGCACCGCAACGCGGCGGGGCTAAAGCCCCGCCCTCCTACGGCCGGGGTCACGTCCAGCCGTACTCGTAGCCGGCCTCGTACACCGCCACCACGTTCTCCGGCGGGGTGACCGGCTGGATGTTGTGACACGGGCCAAGCATGTACCCGCCACCCTCGCCCAGGATGCGGATGTTGTCACGCACCTCCTGACGCACCTCCTCGACGGAGCCGAAGGCCAGCGTCTGCTGGTTGTCCATCGCCCCGTGAAAAGAGATCTGCTGGCCGAAGTCGCGCTTGAGGCCCTCGCGGTCCATCCCCTTGCAGCGCCACTGCACGGGATCAAGCACGTCAATGCCGGCCTCGATCATCTGCGGCACATTGTCCCGCACCGCCCCGTCGCTGTGATGAAAGGCCCATGCCCCCGCCTCGTGAACGAGGTCAATCATCCGCTTCATGTGCGGGAGGAAGAACTCGCGGATGTGCTCCAGAGAGACCAGCAGGCTCTCCTGCGTGCCAAAGTCCTCCGCCACCCAGGTCCAGAGGACCATTCCCGGGATCTGCTCATAGATGCGGTAGCAGCTCTCGTAGGCAAGGTCGGTGAGCTTCTGCATGCAGTAGTGCACCATGTCGGGCTTCTCGATGAGATCGAGATACCCGCGCTCCACGCCGCGGAGGTCCCGGTAGGTCGCGAACTCCTCGTAAATGCCGCCGCGGATCACGCAGTCCTCGTTGCCCTTCACCTGCTCGGGGATCGCGGAGTAGTCGTACCAGTCCGGGCTGGGCCACTCGTAGTCCCGCTCGATCTCGGCCACCGTCTCGTACTGGGCCAGAGGATGGTAGACGCGCTCGCGATAGACGCCGGTGCCGTAGTCCATGTTCACGTAACCGATGCCAAATACGTCCGAGTCGGGCGGAACCTCGGGGCCGACGTAGCGCGGGCCGACGGTGACCACCGGGTCCACCTGCAGGATCTCGAGCGCCTGGGCGAGGCTCTCACAGCCCATGTGCTCGACGAGCGCCTTGCTGACCTCAGCGGTGGCGCGGTAGTCGAGCGGAACGCGGTCGAAGCTCTCGCGGTTGAGCACGGCCAGCCAACGTTCGCGTGGGGTCATGCCAGGCTCCCTGCCGTGTGTTTTGCGGCGACGGCGAAACGCACTACGGGCCTTCTTCGTCTCGGGAGCACACATTCCTGCCCCGCCCGCACGGCAGCATCCAGATTTGGGCCGGTGTGCGGCGCCGTCTGCATGCAGCCTTTCCCGCCGAGGGCTTGCCCTCGGCGCGGAGCGCAAGCGCTCCGCTGGAATAGGGGAAAGACGACCGCCGCGCTGCCTCGTAGAGGGCTTCGAGCGCCGACGGCGAAGATAGCACGGTACGATAGGCCCCCTCGCCTGTTGGCAGGCTCCCAGACCTCGCGTAGGTCGGGCATCCTGCCCGACACGGGACATAAGTCCCGTCGGACGACGTCGTCGGGCTGGGAGCCCGACCAACGCGGATGGAGGCG
>CBFDBV010000158.1:0-9969 GCA_965603135.1 uncultured bacterium | reverse complement strand
GCGGTCGTCAGCGAGTACCTCGAGCAGGTGCGCGCTGAGGGCGAAGACGCCGCCTTGCTGCTGCTGCCCACGCGGCTGGCCTGCGACCGCCTTCAGCAGCGCCTGATCGCCGAAGACCTCCTCCCCGGCCTCTTTGACCCCAGGATACTCACCTTCCCGCAACTGGCTGACCTCATCTTGCACGCGAACCACGAGGCGGTCGCGCAGATAAGCGCCTGGCAGCGCCAACTCCTGATGCGCTGGGTGGCGGCCGAACTCCGTGAGCAAGGCGCTCTGGGGGCCCTGGCGTCCCTGGCTGACTACCCCGGCTTCATCCGGACGCTCTGTGATCTGATTGACGAACTCAAGCGCGCCGCGGTGGACCCACCTCAGTTCCAGGCGGGCATCGCCGCGAGCGGCCTCGACGACGCGCGCAGCCACGAGTTGGCCCGCGTCTACGCCCTCTATCAGCACACTCTCCGGGAGCGGAACCTCTTCGATGAGGCCGGCAGATTCTGGTGGGCCCGCGACGTGCTGAGCCAGGGGCGCCGACGGCCCTTCGAGAGCCTGCGCACCGTCCTGGTTGACGGCTTCGAGGACTTCACCACCACCCAGCTCCAGGTGCTCGGGCTGCTGGCCCAGGGCACCGAGCGCCTGGTCATCACGCTCTGTCTCGAGGACGATGAGCGCCGACAGGAGCTCTTCCGCTCTCCCCGGCGAACCCGAGACCGCCTGCAAGAGATTTTCCCCGACGCCCGGGTTCAGTGGACGCCGGCTAGCTCGGACGACGGTGCGCTGACGGCGTGTCGGGCTGGAAGCCCGACCTACGCGGCGCTGCGCAGCAACCTGTTCGCCGAGGATCACCTAGTACCAGTAGGGCGGGCTTCCCGCCCCCCGACGGCGGATTTCGAGGTCATCGAGACCTCGGGCCGTCGCGCCGAGGTGCAACAGATAGCGCATCGCGTCAAGACGCTGCTGTTGGATGGGGGCGCTCAACCCCATCAGGTGGCTGTCGTCGCGCGCGACCTGGCGAGCTACTCGCGGGCGCTCATCGAGGTGTTCGAGGAGGCGGGCCTGCCGCTGTATGTGGCGACGCCTGAGCCGGTGGGCGCGCGCCCGCCGGTGCAGGCGGCCCTCGACATCCTGCGCGTCCCTGCCAACGGCTACCAACGTGATGACGTGCTGCGGCTGCTCAAGTCCAACTACCTCGACCTGTCGCGCATTTGCCCGGACGCGGGCGTCACGCCCGACGAAGTCGAACGCCTGGCCTGCGAGGCCAACATCCTGGGCGGCAGAGAGCAGTGGCGCGAGCGCCTCCAGGTGTATCGCTCCCGCATCCAGGGGGAGCTGGCGACCCGCCGCCAGGGCGAGCGCGAAGAGGATGAGCAGTGGTTCTCGGAGAGTGACGAGCAACTGGGCGCCGACCTCGCGGTGATCGAGCGTGCCCAGGTGCTTCTCGACGCGCTGTTCGCGAGCCTCGAGCGGCTGTCCTCTGTCGCCTCACCCGCCGAGCACGTTGAGAGCCTCGTTGCCCTGATGACGGACTTCGGCCTCCAGGCGCGGGTGGGCCAGGTGGACCGGGCCAGCGTGGCCGCCGCGAATGTGCGCGCCTTCGGGCGGTTCCTGGAGGGACTTCGCGAGCTGTGGGGCGCCGAGAAGCAGCTTGGGCTGAGCCGGCCGCTCACGCTGGACGAGTTCTACCGCGACGTGCTCGAGATGTCGCAGACCGTGCAGTACCAGCGTCACGGGGGCTCCGGTGGCCGGCTGCTGGGTGTGCGGGCCGATGATGCCAGGCAGTTGGACTTCGAGCACGTCTTCGTCGTCGGCCTGTGCGAGGGGGAGTTCCCGCGCACGCCGCGCGAGGAGGCCCTCTACAGCGACCAGGAGCGTAGGCAGCTAGGGCGCGCCGGGATAGCTCTGGAGCCTAAGGTGGACGAGCAGTATCGCGATGCCTTCCTCTTCTACTCAGTCGCCACCGCAGCGCACAAGCACCTTTGCTTGAGCTACCCCACGGTGGACCCTGAGGGCCGGGAGGTCATACGCTCGTACTACCTGGATGAGGTCGAGCGCTGCTTCGCGCGGCCCGTTGAGCCGCAACGCTACGATCTGGCGCACCTGGTGGCCGACTTCGGCGAGATCACCAACCCGCGCGAGCTGCTGGAACGGTCCTCGTTCGAGCTTTACGGCCGGGACCAGCTCATTGGCGAGCGCCGACTCGACTGGGGGCGCTCCGCCATCAACGTCGTGGCCGGATGCAGCGGGGAGCTTCTCAGGAACGTGCACGGGGCCACGCTGGTCGAGGACCGCCGCGATTCCCTGGAGCCTCCTGACGAGTACGACGGCGTGCTCTCGGCCGAGGCCGCCGTAGCACGGCTCGCCGAGCAGTTCGGCGTCGAGCATCCCTTCAGCGCGGCACAGCTTGCCGCCTACGGGCGATGTCCGTTCGCGTTCTTCTGCGAGCGCGTGCTCGAGTTGGAGGAGATGCAAACGCCCTCCGAAGAGGTGGAGGCGAGGCTCCTGGGGAGCCTCGTGCACCGCTGTCTGAGCAACTTCTTCACCCGCTGGCGGGAGCACAAAGAGAACGGCCGGCTCGAAGAGGGCGATCTGGACGCCGCGCGCGACCTTATGGACGCGATCATCAATGAGGTCTTCGAGGAGACTGTGCGCCGTGGTCACGTGGCCGACGAGGTGGTGTTCGCCATCTCGCGCGAGGAGGTGCGGCGCGACCTGCACCTCCTGCTGGGATACGAGATCACCGAGATGCAGGCCGACGGCGCGCGCCCCGCTCTCTTTGAGCAGGACTTCGGGATGGGGGCGGCCGAGAGACCCTCGTTGCTGGAGATCGGCGAGGGGGATGACGCCATCCGCCTGCGCGGCCGCGTTGACCGACTTGACCTCCTGCCCTCCGAGGACGCGATTCCGCACTTCGCGGTGTACGACTACAAGCTATCCGGTGGGCCTTCGGCAAGCGCCATCCGCCACGGCGAGGACTTCCAATTGCCGGTCTATGCCCTCGCGGCTCGCGAACTCGTACTCCAGGACCCACGAGCCGTCTGCGAGGGATGGGCGTACTACAGGACCCGCCGGCCGCACAAGCTGGAGGGCAAGCCGGGCAAGGACGTGGACGAGTTGCTCGACGCGGCGATCCACCACGCGCTGGCACACGCCGGGGCGATCCGCGCCGGCATCTTCCAGCCTGCCCCTCAGGATTGCCGGTACTGCCAGTACCGGAGCGCCTGTCGCTACGGGGAACGCCGCCTGGCGAAGAAGGCGCCCCTCGGAGGTGATGGCAATGGCGGATGACGCTGTCCGCGAAGCCGTCACCGACATGGAGCACAACATCCTGATGACCAGCGGGGCCGGCTGCGGGAAGACCTACAGAATGGTCGAGCGCTACGTTCAGGTCCTGCGCCAGGGCGTTGCGGTGTCTCGCATCGTCGCGGTCACCTTCACCGAGAAGGCGGCCCAGGAGCTCAAGGGGCGTGTGCGAGAGAGATGCCGCGAGTTGGCCGACCGTGGCGCCGAGGAGGGCGTCAACTGGCAGCGCACCGCTCGGCGGCTCGAGATGGCGCCCATCGGCACGATTCACAGCTTCTGCGCGCGTCTGCTGCGGGAGAACGCGGTGGCGGCCGGCGTGGACCCGCAGTTCCGGTCCCTGGACGAGACGGAGCAGACCTTCTTGCTGCGGGACACCGTGCGCGACTGCCTGCTCCGGCGGCTGCACGCTGACGAGCCCGCGGCGCGTGCGCTCGTCGCGGCTTTCGGATTGCCGGACGCGCAGAGGGTTCTGCGTGACCTCGTCAACAACCGCGAGCGCCGGCGCCAACTCCTGGACGATCCGCCCGAGCCTGCGGAGTTGCTGAACACCTGGCGGACGCTGGCCGAGCAAGCGACGGCCAGGCTCGTGCGTGACATCACGGGCAGCGACGAGTGGCACGAAGCCCTGACCGCACTCGAGTCCGTGACGCCCGCCGACGCCGAGGACAAGGCTGCCCAGCGCCAAGCCGAGTTCCTCGCCCACGCGCTTCAGGCGATGGACACTGCGCTTGCCACGGACGTGCGCGTGCGCGCTCTTCAGACCTGTCTGGAGCAAGGCAGCAAGAGAGTCGGCGCTAAGAAGAACTGGCCGGGGCGCGAGGACGACCTTGCGACCGTGAAGCACGGGCTTGCCCTCCTCGCTGATCTCAGGGCGCTCTACGCCAGGGAGCTGGGGCAGCTCTCGGAGGTTGAGGGCCAGGAGACCGCCGAGCTGGCGGCTGCAATCTGCCGCGAGGCAGCGGTCGCGGCAGAGGCCTACCGCCAGGCCAAGCGCGAGCGCTCCGCCCTGGACTTCGCGGACCTGCAGATCCTGGCGCGGGACCTGCTCGCAGGGAACCCCGACGTGCTTCGCCGCTGCCGGGACCGCTACCGACACCTCCTCGTTGACGAGTTCCAGGACACCAACGCGCTGCAAAAGGAGATCATCTGGCTCATCGCCGGCGGCAATGTCAGCGAGGGCGTGCCTCCGGCGGCAGGCAGGCTCTTCATCGTCGGCGATGCCAAGCAGTCCATCTACGGCTTTCGCGGCGCCGCCGTCTCCGTCTTCAACGAGACGGCAAAGGAGTTCGCAGACGATCCCGCCTGCCGGGTGGTCAGTCTCGACGAGAGCCGCCGCAGTCACCCGTCGCTGGTCTCCTTTCACAACTCGCTCTTCAGTCACCCATCGGTGATGGGTGAGGACAACCCCGACCCTTACGAGGCCAGCTACGAGCCGTTGCGGGCGCATCGTCCGCCCCTGGCGGACCAGCCTGACGTGGAACTGCTGCTGGTGCCACCGCCCGAGGGTGTCGGGCTGGAAGCCCAACCTACGCGGGTCCCTGAGTTGCGCGAGGCTGAGGCGGAGGCGCTCGCTGCGCGCATTGCAGAGATCGTCGAGAACGGCGGACTCACCGTCTGCCCGGCCGGCGAGCAGGATGTAGGTCGGAGCTCCGGCTCCGACTCTGGCGAGCGCGAGCCCCGGCCGGCGTCTTTCGGCGATTTCGCTCTCCTCTTCGCAGCGATGACCGACGTCGGCCTCTACGAGGCCGCGCTGCGGCGCAGGGGGGTACCCTTCTACACGGTCGCGGGTCGCGGCTTCTATGCCCGGGATGAGATCCGCGACTGCCTGAGCCTGCTGCGCGTGCTTGAGAACGCGGCCGACGATCTTTCGCTGGCCGCCGTCCTGCGTTCGCCGTTCTTCGGCATCTCCGACGACAGCCTGTTCTGGCTGCGCCAGCCTGCGGAGCCTCCGGGTCAAGCGCCGCAGTCCCTGCTGACCGCCCTGCGCCAGGTGGCCGAGGGGAGCTTCCCCCATCAGGCTGAGCTTGACTCGGCGGAGACCGAGAAGGTCGTCCGCGCCTGGGAGACAGTATCCCGTCTGCGCGCCTGCAAGAATCAGATGAGCATCTCGGAGCTGGTCGAGCGGCTGCTGGCGGACACGGGCCTCACTGCCACGCTGCTGACTCAGTTCGCGGGCCGCCAGGCCGTGGCGAATCTGCGCAAGCTCACCGACCTGGCGCGCAGCTTCGAGGGCCGCGGACAGTTCAGCCTGCGGGAGTTCATTGACTACCTGGGCGATCTGGTCGTGACCGAGCATCACGAGGGTCTCGCGGCCGCGCACGAGGAGGCCGGCGACGTTGTGCAGCTTCTGACCGTGCACAAGGCCAAGGGGATGCAGTGGCCGATAGTCGTTGTGCCCGACCTGTCTCGAAGCCCGAGAAGCTCCGCTGAGATCGTAGCGGCGTCGGACGAGCTTGGTCCCATCCCGCGAGTCGAGATGGCCGACGGGGAGCGCAGATACGGCGCGGCAGGTCAACTCATCAGGCAACTCGGCGCGCGCCGAGAGGAGGCCGAGGCCCGGCGGCTGCTCTACGTCGCACTCACCCGCGCCGAAGACCACCTTATCCTCTCGAGTTCGGTGCAGGTCAGCAAACAAGGTGACTTCACGGGCGGGCGCTGGCTGCGCTGGATAGCGGAGGCGCTGGGCCTGGACCCGCAGGTTGAGGATGGCACTGAGCTGGTCCCGATGAAGCGGGACGACCCGACCTGGACCTGTGTCATCGGACGCCCCGAGGGAGGTGCTGTGGGGGCGGGGAGCGGAGCGGGAGCTCCGCCGGGTGAGCCGACGCGCCCCGCGTCGCCCCGATGGCCGGACCGGGGCGAGCTTGGCTGGCTTCCGGATGCCCTAGCCACGGGTCGCCCGCCACTGCATGGGGAGGAGGAGCGGCTGCTGCGGGCTATCGCGCCGGTGCCTGTTGTGCAGCCGGAGCCTCCGCGCTACTCGGTTACCGAGCTGACGGCCTACCTGGATTGCCCGCGCTGCTACCAGCTTCGGTACGTGCGTGATATGCCGGAAGCCGTTGAGCCCGGCTCTCAGCTCGGAGGGCTTTCCCCCACCGAGCGCGGCACGCTTGCGCACGAGGTGATGGAACTCATCGGCCGCGACGGTGCAGACGGGCTCGAGAGAGCGATCGCTCTCGCCGCCTTCGGTGGGGCCATCGCCACGCGCCTCTCGGACGCGGAGCGGTCTCGACTGGCCGACAATGTCCGATGGTTCCTGGAGACGCCGCAGTACCGGGACTGGATTGCCGACGCCGAACGCCTGCGCAGTGAGGTACCTTTCGCCGTGAAGCTCGACGGGGCCGTCATCGAGGGTAAGATAGACGCACTGGCCGAGGACCGCGACGGCGCCATCTATCTCCTCGACTACAAGACCGGCGCGGGGGCGGAGGCGGAACTCAACCCGGAGTACCAGTTGCAGATGGGCCTGTACTGCGCGGCCGTGCAGGCGGCCACCGGCAGCCTGCCGCAAGTCGCGGCTCTCGTCTACCTGGACGCGCGCAGCATCGAGGAACTCGAACCCGAGCAGGTCGTGCGAGAGAGCCTGGTGCGCGTTCGTGAGGCCATCGGCGGCATTGCCCGGCGGGAGTTCGTGCGCGCGGAAAACGCCGATTGTGACAGATGTGCCCTTGCATATGCGTGCAAACTTGCGTAGTATTGACGACTGAGTAACCACGTACCGGGAGACTGCCTGCCCGCCGTAGCCTTGGCGAAGGTGGGCCCTCGTCTGCCGCCCACACTCTCCGCCAGCGCAGGGCTTGCCCTGCTTCCGGAGCGCGAGCGCTCCGCTGGCAGGAGATCGCGTTGCCGAGGGGGTGGTAACCTGAAGCGCGGCTGGCTGGTGGCGATGGTAGTTTGTGTGCTTGCGCTCACCGGTTGCAGGCAGGATGAGCCGACCCTGGCCCAGCTTCGGGCCCAGGCCAGGCGCCATCCTGACTCGGTAGAGCACCTCGTGGCGCTGGGTGAGGAGTGCCTGGACCAGGAGATGTATCATGACGCCTATGTTGCCTTCAAGCGCGCGTCTGATCTGAGCGATCAGTCCTACGATGCGGCGTACGGTCTGGCCCAGACCTACCGGCAGTTGCGCGATCCTGAGGCGGCGATGGTGTCCATCAAGCGCGCGCTGCACCTGCGGCCGGAGGAGGCCGACGCCTACGCGCTCCAGGGCCACCTGTACCTGATGCTGGGTGAGCCGGCGAAGGCGGCCGCAAAGCTCAAGCGGGCGTTGGAACTCAGGTCCGACCATGAGGCGGCGCTGGAGCATCTGGCTCTGGCGTACCTCGCTGATGGTCAAGATGCGAACGCAGAGGCAGCGGCGCGCCGCGCGGTCGGGCAGTTCCCCAGCAACATGGATATGCGCGTGAAGTTCGCGCTGGTGTTGGCCAACCGCAAGAAGTATGATGAGGCCGAGGCCCAACTGCGCAAGGCGGTCGAGCTTGCGCCTGAGGACCCGATGCCCTACCTGCGCCTGGCCGACCTGCTGATACTGAGGGGGCGCAAGCTCTCCGAGGCAAGGCAACTGGCGCAGAAGGCGATGGCGATTGATCCCGGGGATGGCGTTCCTGCCGCCATCGCCGCGCGCGCCTTGCACAAGATGGGCAAGATCGAAGAGGCCGCGGAGGAGCTGAAGCAGGCGGCACGTGCCCATCCCGACAACCATCGCATCTGGCTCCAGCTTATGCAGATCTTCAAGGCTCTGGGGCAGGACGAGGCGGCTCGCCGCGCCGCGGAGATGGCGGTGCGCGTTGGACCGCGCCCGCGCCCAGCACCTGCAGAAACCGACCAGTAGGGCGGGCTTCCAGCCCGCCGATCAAGCTAGAGCGCCAATGACCACGTTGGCGGGCTGGAAGCGCGCCCTACTGGTACTGGGAGGAAGAGGCGAGATACGGCTAACGGCGGACAAGGAGCAATGGGCAGAATGTCGGAGAACAGAGGTGGTCTCAAAACCCCTGCGGACGGCACTGGCGGGCCCGCCTTCGCCAAGGCTTCGGCGGACAGGCTTGGAAGCCACCCTACGGGTAGTGAGGAACTCGAGCGCAAGCTGCGCCAGAGAGACGAGCAGATCGAGGCGATCCGTCGCATCAGCGGTGCGCTGGGCACCATCGTGCGCACCGAGGAGCTGGTACAGGAGGCCCTTGCCGTATCTATGGACCTCGTCAGCGCTGGCGCGGGCTCTATCATCCTGTACAACGCTGACAGGGGCAAGCTCGTCTTCACGCACGTGGTGGGGCCAACCGCCGACGAGCTGATCGGGATGGAGATGGAGCCCGACGCCGGCATTGCGGGCAGCGTTTTCGCGTCCGGCGAGCTGCGGGTCAGCGAGGATATGAGCGCCGAGAAGGAGCACGCAACCGACATCGGGGAGAAGGTCCGCTATCAGACCAAGAACATGGTCACCGTGCCCCTCAAGAGCGTCGAGGGCGAGCCCATCGGCGTGATGCAGGTGCTCAACAAGGCCGAGGGCATATTCGACGACGCCGACGTGGAGATACTGTCCATCCTGGGCGCGCAGATAGCCACGGCCATCGAGACCAGCCGCCTGCACGAGCAGGCGCGCCTGGCCGAGGTCATCACCTTCGTCGGTCACATCAGCCACGACGTCAAGAACATGGTCACTCCCGTGCAGACCGGCGCGGAGACCCTTCAGTTCATGATGCAGGATATGTTCACTCAGATGGAAGAGGTCAAGTCCGAGCATCCCGACGACAAGGCGGCGCAGGAGCTGTTTGAGGCAACCGCCGAGGTCCGCGATTTCTACCCCGAGATGATAGACATCATCCTCGACGGGTCCAACAATGTCCAACTCCGAACCAAGGAGATCTCCGACTGCATCAAGGGCATGGTGAGCGAGCCCAACTTCGAGCCGCTCGACCTGCGCGAGGTCGTCGAGCGCGTCATCAAGCCTCTCAGCCTCGTTGCGGAGGAGGCCGGTGTCGCGCTCGCCGCCCAAGAGGTGGGGGAGATGCCGTCCGTGCCCGCTGATGACAAGCAGATATACAATGCGATCTACAACCTGGCCAACAACGCCATCCAGGCCTGCGAAGAGGGCGACTCGGTGACCATCATCACCAGCGCCACGCCCGACGGGCAGTGGCCCGAGGGCGATTATGCGCTGATCCAGGTTGCCGACACCGGCTCGGGCATCCCTGACGAGGTGCTCGAGAAGCTGTTCACCGACGACGCCATCAGCACCAAGCCCGGTGGCACCGGCCTGGGCACGCGCATCATCAAGGATGTTGTATCCGCCCACGATGGCGTCATCGGGGTGGAGAGCGAGGTGGGCGTGGGCACGACTATGAACGTCAAGCTCCCGCTGATCCGGGAGGCTTCCTAGAAAACAGCGACACGCCGTGGCGTCCTTCCCCGCCGACTGCCCTTCGGCGGCGGCCCCACGTGCGCAACGCGCCACCTGTTACAGCAAAGGAGCCCTGTTCGTGCAAGAGTTCGCGTACTTCAATCCCGTCCGCCTGGTCTTCGGGCCCGGCGTCTTTGCAGAGATCGGCGACCACGCCAGCGACTGCGGCACAAATGCGCTGCTGGTCACCGGGCGCACGGCTATGCGCCGCTCCGGGATTCTCGACCGGGCTGTCGCGCACCTGATGGCCGCCGGCCTTCAGGTCACCGTCTTTGACG
>CBFDBV010000157.1:0-10059 GCA_965603135.1 uncultured bacterium | reverse complement strand
TCCCCGCCCGCGTCGGCCCGCTCCACTGTCCGCAGGTACACGTAGGCCCCGCCCACGCCGCCCGCCAGACCCGCGATCAGGGCAGCGATCATGGCGACGACCACAGTCACGACGCCGGAACTACTATGTCGCACGGTAGGCACTTCCTTAGGTTGTGTTGAGAAAGCGCGGCGCGGCGAGAACGGGCGAACTGGCAGCGCGACTCTGAGCAGGTGGAGTTGGACGGGAATCCGGTGGCAGGCTGGAAGCCCGCCCTACGCGTGGGTTGGTGAACACACCCTCACTCCAGCTCGCGCATGACCTGGGCCATCTCGATTGCGCTCTCTCCGGCCTCGAAGCCGCGGTTCTTGAGCCGGGTTCCCGCTCGCTCCACGGCCTGCTCGACGCTGTCGGTCGTGATCACGCCGAAGATGACCGGCACGCCGGTCTCCTGGGAGGCGGTGGCCACGCCGCGGCTGACCTGCCCCGCAACGTAGTCGAAGTGGCTGGTGCCGCCACGGATCACGGCGCCGATGGTGACCACGGCGTCGAACTTGCCGCCCGCAGCCATCTTCCGAGCCGCCAGCGGGATCTCGAAGCAGCCCGGAACGTAGGCGACCTCGATGTCATCCTCCGCGGCCCCGTGCCGCACCAGAGCATCAAGGCAGCCTTCCAGCAGGCGCCGCGTGATGAAGTCATTGAAGCGGCTCACCACCACGCCGAACTTGAGTCCCGTCGCATCCATCTTTCCCTCGTGCACTCTCATGGTCTCACCTCATTTGGCGCCCTTCGGGCGCAGCAACGACAGTAGTGAGTGGCGAGTGGCGAGTAACAGCATCATGTCGTTGTCGTTTGCCTTTACTCGCTACTCGCTACTGTCGTTCTCTGATCTTATCAGATGCCCCAGCTTGTCGCGCTTTGTGCGCAGGTAGCGCTCGTAGTGGCTGTTCTCAGGCGCCTCGAGCGGCACGCGCTCAACGACTTCGAGGGCGTAGGCGCGCATGCCCGCGTACTTGCTGGGGTTGTTGGTCATCAGCCGCATCTTGCTGATGCCCAGGTCCGCCAGCACCTGAGCGCCGATGCCGTAGTCGCGGATGTCGGCGGGCAGGCCCAGCGCCTCGTTGGCCTCCACCGTGTCATAGCCGCTCTCCTGGAGGTGATAGGCCTTGATCTTGTTAGCCAGGCCGATGCCGCGCCCCTCCTGGCTGGCGATGTACAGCACAACCCCGACGCCCTCCTGCTCGATGCGCTCGAGCGCCGCGTGCAACTGCCAGCCGCAGTCGCACTTGAGCGATCCCAGCACATCGCCGGTCAGGCAGCCCGAATGCACTCGCACCAGCGGGGCTTCCACCGAAGAGAGGTCGCCCTTGATGACCGCAACATAATCGGTCCCGTCCACCTGGGAGGTGTAAATGACCGCCCTGAAGTCGCCCCAGCGCGAGGGCAAGGAGGCCTCCGCCCGGCGGCTCACGAGCTTCTCGGTTTGCCTGCGGTAGTGAATGAGCCCGGCGATGGAGGCGACCTGTATGCCGAGCTTCTCGCCCACCGCCATCAGATCGGGCATCATGGCCGCCGAGCCGTCCTCCCGGAGAATCTGCGCCAGGACGCCGGCCGGCCTCAGCCCCGCTAGCAGAGTCAGGTCCACGGCCGCCTCAGTGTGCCCCACGCGCCTGAGCACCCCGCCCTCGGCGGCTCGGATGGGCATGACATGGCCCGGGCGCACCAGGTCCTCCGAACGCGCCTCCGGGTCAATCAGGGTCCGGATCGTGGTGGCTCGATCCTGCGCCGAGTCGCCGGTCTCAACGCCCCGGCGCGCATCCACCGACACCGCGAAGGCCGCGCGACCGCCGCTCCAGCCGTCCGGAGACATCGGGGTGAGGTTGAGCTGCTCGATCCGCTCAGCAGTGAGCGCAACGCACAGCAGCCCCCGCGCGCGCTGCATCATCGTGTTGATCTTCCGGGCGTCCACGAACTCAGCGGCCAGTATCAGGTCGCCGGTGTTCTGCTCGCCCTCGTCATCCACGACGATGACGAAGTCGCCATCGCGAATGTGCTCGATCGCTTGCTCGGTCGTTATCACCGACATCGGACATCAGACCTCGGACATCAGACATCGCACTAACGGCTAACGACGCACGGCTCGGGGCCGTCTTCGGGAGGGCTGTCCCCTTGGTCGCGCCAGAACACTCACCATCCCAGCGCAGGGCTTGCCCTGCGACCGGAGCGCAAGCGCTCCGCTGGGATTCGGGGATGCGGAGCCCGTTCCCACGTCGCGAGAGCAAGTCTCGTAGGCTGCCTGCGTCTCGCCCTCAGATGAAGCCGTGCTCAGCCAGGAACCCCTCGGTCATCCCCGGCGCGCCCGCGCTGCCGCGTTGCAGGAGACGCTCAACGTACTTCGCCAGTATATCTGTCTCGACGTTGACGGCATCCCCTGCCCTGGCGTCTGCCAGGGTCGTGTTCGCAAGCGTGTGCGGAATGATCGCGACCGAAAAGACCTTCTCCCCCACCTCTGTCACCGTGAGGCTGATACCATCCACCGCCACGCTGCCCTTGGGCGCGAGGTAGCGCATATACTCCTCCGGGATGGCGAACTCGAACCACGCCGTGGTGCCCTCGTCGCGCCGCGCCGCTATCTCGCCCACGCAGTCCACGTGCCCCTGGACGAAATGACCGCCCATGCGATCGCCCACGGCCAGAGCGCGCTCAAGGTTGACCCGCGCGCCTGCCTGCAACTGACCGAGCGTGCTGCGCTCCAGGGTCTCCGCGCCCGCGTGGCACACGAAGCCGCGCGCGCTGGCCTCCTCCACGGTCAGGCAGGGGCCGCTGATCGCGATGCTCTCCCCTACCTCGCACTGAGGCCCTCTGCCGGGGGCCTCGATGGTGAGCTGCCGCCCGCCGCCGACCGGCCGCGCGCCGGCGATGGTGCCAACCTCCTGGATCAGTCCCGTGAACATAAGTACCCCTCGACCAGCAGGTCGTCCCCGACGCGCTCGACGGTCATCTCCCGCAGACGAAATGCGTCCGCGATACGTTCAATGCCGAGGCCACCTACCGCAGGGATGGCCTCGTCGCCCCCCAGGATCATCGGCGCGTAGAACAGGGCCACCTTGTCAACCATGCCGCTCTTCAGCGCGCTCCACGCCAGCGTGCCGCCACCTTCCAGCAGCACGCTCATCACCTCGCGCTCGCCCAGGGCGAGGCTGAGGGCGTCCAGGTCCACGCGCCCATTCTGGCCCGGCAGGACCAGCACCTCGGGCCCCGCCTCACGCAGAGCCTCGACGCGCTCCGCGCCAGCTCCCTCGGCGACCGCCACCAGGCAGGGCGCGTCGCTGTCCTGAGAGATAACCCGCGCGTCCGGCGGAGTGCGCGCTCGCGAGTCACAGATGACGCGCAGCGCGTCCCGCCCGCCTTCGATGCCGCGCGTGGTCAGGCGCGGATCGTCCGCCAACACCGTCCCGACGCCCACCATCACCGCGTCGCTGCTGTTGCGCATCTCGTGGACCCGCCGGCGCGCGGCCTCGCCGGTGATCCAGCGCGCGTCGCCGGAGCGCGTCGCGATCTTGCCGTCCAAGCTCATCGCCAGCTTCAGGGTGACGAAGGGCCGCCCGGTGCGCTTGTGCTTGAGGTAAGCCTCGTTGACGCGCTCGGCCTCGTCTCGGAGCAGCCCCGCCTCGACCTGAACGCCGGCCGCCTCAAGCTGGCGGTGCCCGTCTCCCGAGGCGCGCGGGTCGGGATCGGCGCAGGCGTAGAACACGCGCGCGATACCCGCCTCAATGATTGCCTCGGTGCAGGGCGGCGTCCTCCCGTGATGGCAACAGGGCTCCAGCGTTACGTAGAGGTCCGCTCCCCGTGCAGCCTCGCCGGCGATGCCAAGCGCCACCCGCTCGGCGTGCGGCGCGCCGGCGCGCTCGTGGAAGCCCTCCCCGACCACGGTGTCGCCGCGCACGACGACGGCTCCGACCGCCGGGTTCGGCGAGGTCCTCCCCAGGCCACGCGCGGCAAGTGCCAGCGCGCGCCGCATATGAGGCTCGTTCATTCGTCCCCCGCCTGCTGAGCGCTCCTGCGCTCGCTGACCTGCCGTATGTAGGCGCTGATGCGCCGATAGATCTCGGCTCGCCTGCGCCGCGCGGATCGGCGCACCTGGAAGAGGTCCAACACCGCCAGCATCATAGCCGCCCCCGCCAGGAGCATAGACACACCCCAGTAGACGGCGGTGGATTGCACGCGTCCGAACTCAAGCCGCACGCCGATCGCCACCATCGCCAGCAGCGCCACCAACACGATCCCGCTGGCCACGCGCAGGCCCAACTGTCTGCCGGAGATGACGTGTTCGCCCCGGACATATCGCCCCCACTCGACCCCAAGCCGGCCCAGCAGCCCGACGGCCACCAGGCCCAGGACCAGGGCGACCCAGTCTGACATCGCGCGCCTCCCTTGATTGTGACGATGATAGCACAAAGATTCTGGGCTGGCAAGCAAGCGCCCGATCCCGGCAGGAAACGCGGCTCTACTCAGCGAAGGGCCCCTCGGAGGCTCGACGAAACGAGGTGCGCGTGAATGTCGGCTGGTCGCCTGCGCGTTGATGGCCCCGATGACGCTGACAGCACCGCGATCCCCTCCGTGCCCGCGCCCATTCAGGGGCTCGGCCGCGCGCAGAGCCTGGCGCAGGTGCTGGAGATCGTCCTGCCGAGCGCCGGCTTGCAGTTGGGCTATGATGACCTGATGGGCCTGTCGGGCCTGGCTTTCCGCACACCGCCGTGGCCCGACCTGCCCGGTGTCTCGCGCGACGAGGCGCTCGCCGTCGTGGACGCGATGAATGAGGCGCTTGAGCCTCCGCTGTCCGTTCACGGCGCCGAAGAGCCGCGGTCGCCGGACGAGGCGCTGGCGCTCGTCGCTGCCTGCGTTGACGAGGGCAGGCCCTGCGTCGCTCTCGGGTGGGGCTCGGTCAAGGAGCGCTGGAGCGTGATCGCCGGTTACGACCGCACCGGGGAACGCCTGCTGGGGCACTGCGTGCTGGCGGAGGCGCGCGATGCCTACGAGAGCTGGCCGCCGGATTTGAGCCTGCTGCTCACTGTGCCGGCGGAGGTCAAGCTGCGCGGTGGCACCGTCCTCCTGGATGCGGTGGAGCGGGCGCACAGGCGCTGGGTGAGCGAGGGCCGCGCGCGTTACGCGCGATGGATCGCCACGCTGGACGAACGCGAGGACGAGGCGGGCAACTCCCGGCAGGCGGCCGGCCTTCGGGAGGCCGACACGCTCCAGGAGGCCGCGGTGGAACTACTGGCCGATGCGCGCGGGGCCGCAACAGAGTTCCTGTCGGGGCTTGCCGAATCAGTGGAGGGCAACCGAGCCGCGTGGCTCGCGCACGCGGCGGAGAGCTATGCCCGCCTGGTTGAGATGCTGGAGGGTCGGGGCGCTGCGCCTCTGTCGGAGGCGGCGCTTGCCGGGCTCCAAGACGCGCGGTGGCGGGATGCCTGGGCGAGGCGGCTGGAGCAGATGGCCGAGCTTGAGGAAGCGGCTGCTACGGCTCTGCGGCGCTCGGCCTCGGCTGAGTTCCCGCCTGAGCAGGTGCTCGAACCCTAGCGGGCCGGCAGGTGTGCCCGGCTCCACGTCGAAACACCGACAGAGCCGCACACTCGCAACCTGCTTCGCCAGTCTGAGAGCAAAGGAATGAGCAGAATGATGCACGCACGAGGAGTGTCAGTCGTGCCGATCTGCATGCTCGCGGCGGTCGTGCTGTGCGCCGCGGGTCCAACTTGGGGGGACGTTGAGTTCGTGGAGTTCCCGGAGTTCCGCTACACCTCGGCCCTGCCGGGCGGGGGATGGGGCGTGATGCCCACCGGCGAGCCGGGCTTTGACGGCGCGCTCCAGATAAACGTGCCGGTGGCCTACACGCCCTACGAGGGGTTCATCATCGGCTACTCGTCAGGCAGCTTCAGCACCACCCCGAAGCTGGCCTTCAGCGGCGCCGGCTCCAACGGCACCGCCACGCTTGCGGCCGGCTTCGGCAGGCCCGGCCGCGGCATATACGTCTGCGAGATGGGCACCAGCAGCAAGTGGGAGCCCGCCGAGAACATCCAGGTTCAAATCCGGGCGGAAGAGGACAAGTGGCCGGCCGTCGCCATCGGCCTCCAGGACATCTTCGGGCACCGCGACCGCGCCACGACACCCGGGTACGCCCATCACACGGAGTCGCCGTACGTCGTCGCGACCAGGCAGATGGCCGTGGGGGAACGAACGGCGTATCTCACCCTCGGCCTGGGCTGGGGCCGGTTCCACAGCGGTCCTTTCGCGGGCGTCAGCTATCGCGCCTCCGAGAAGGTCACCGCGATGGCGGAGTATGACGGTTACAGCGCGAATGTGGGCGCGGCCTTGGACCTGTCCTCGATTATCGCCGAGCATACGACTGCCTTCGTCGGCCTGGTTGACCTGGACCGGACGGTCATCGGCCTGACCTACGTGCATAGGTAGTGGCGAGTAGCGACTGGCGAGTAACGGCTTACGACGCCGACCGGCGGCCGTTGTGCTGTTTGCCGTTACTCGCTACTCGCGATTGTCGTTACTGTGCGCGAAGCGCACCCACCCGCCACTCGTAAAGGAGCACTCAAATGAGCCAGTACAGCCAAACCGATCCGGGGCCAACGTGCCTGGGCGTCGTGAAGCACCCCGCGATCGGCATACGCATCCCGGAGCTGTTCGTGCCCGGCATCATCGCGGCCTACAAAGCGCGCAACACCGCCGGAGGGCTGATGCTGTCCTTCGGGCGCGAGACGGCACCCGAGAAGGTCATCCGCGCCAAGCCGGGCGCCTGGGAGATAACCCGAGGCCACACGGGAACCTCCATCAAGAAGTATATGACCATGGGCGCGAAGGCCGCCACGCGCGCGGGCGTCACCGTCGAGATCGAGGCGGACCACCTGATCATCATCGGCTCCGCGACCGCCGCGGTCCAGCGCATCGCGGGCTACCACGCCGAATCGCACATCAGCGCCGAGGACCTGCGCAAGTCCATCGAGTACAACAAGCTCGCGGTTGACGAGGCGGCGGCGACCGGCGTGGTCGGCTGCTTCACCACCGACACCTCGGACCTGTTCTGGCTGAGGGCCGATGACCTGAGCCCGGCCCAGGTGCGGCGGCTGTTCGCCGAGCGCGTCAAGCCCGCCGAGGCGAAGAAGCTCCTGCGCCGCTACGGTAGGAGCCGCACCTTCAAGGCCCCGGGCGGCAAAACGGTCGGCGTCACCATCAGCAGGCTGCAAGCGATGCGGCTGGCGCTCAAGTTCCAGGAGAGCCTGAAGATCAACGCCCAGATCTACCGTTACTGCAAGCGGAAGCTGGGCCGGAAGCCGTTTGCCTTCGAGATATCGCTCGACGAGACCGCGGATATGACCCATCCGCGGGAGACATTCTTCTACCTTAACGAGTGGAAGGCGATGGGGCTACCTTGTCACTTCTTCGCGCCCAACCTCGGCTTCGGCAAGCGCGCGGACTTCAAGGGCGACATGGCCGGGCTGGAGCGCAGGACGCGCCAGCACCACGCCATCGCCCGGGGACTGAGCGGCGCGCTGCTCTCGATCCACTCCGGCTCGGGAACCACGCCTTACAGCGGTAAGGGGAAGGGCACGTATGAGGCGCTGCTGGCGGCCACGGGCGGCGACCTGAAGTACAAGATCAGCGGCGTCTACTTCGAGCTGCTGCTGGAGATGCTGGCCGCCCTGCCCGCGCGGAGCGAGGGCCGCAGGCTCTACAACGGCATCTTCGACGCGGTGCTCAAGCTCCTGAAGGCCGAGGTCAGGAAGGGCGGCCCGCTGGCGCAGCCGCTGCTCGTGGCACAGCTCAGCAAGTACGACCGGCAGACCGCCAGGAACCCCAAGCGCAAGCGCGATCCGAGGGCCGACTTCTTCCGCTTCAACTCTTACCTGGCGCTGAATATGCGCGACGAGGCCGGGAAGAGGTACTTCCGCGACGCGCTGGTCAGCTACATCAGGGAGAATGACGACTTCAGGGCCGAGTTCGATCAAGAGGTCGAGGCATTGACGCTGCGGCTGATTGACGGGCTGGCGCTCGCCGACAACCTGGGATGAGCGAGAGCACCCGTCGGCCGTTGGCCACGAGGTGGGCAGATGATCGGGCCACTCAAGGGCAGAGCGGGCGCGTGTCTGCTGGCCGGCCTCGCCTGCTGTCTCCCAGCAAGCGGTGCCGTGGCGGATGAGATCGAGAACCTGGGGCTGGTGGCGCTGCGCGATGCCGTCGCCTGGACATCGGAGCGTCACTCAGCGCCAATGGTCGCATGGCTGGGCGACCCGGACGCGAGTGTCCCGTGGCAGGAGGGCGCAGGGCTGGAGGAGGCTCTGTTTCACATCAGCCTGGGTGCGCCCGCGATGTGGGACAAGCGGGGCGAGATCTACCTGCTGAGCGTCCCTCCCCCTCACTCGGTCCTGCCCAGGGAAGCGCACCTGCCGGGCAACCTGATTCGCTGCCGGAGCATCCTAGAGGGCCTGTCGAGGGACGTCCTCGCCCGGGTCGGGCAGGGTGACCGGATCAAGGCCGAGGACTTGTCGCCGCGGAGCGTTGCGCACATCAACGCTCTCGTGCGACGCCTCACCGCTCGCTACGACCCGGCCAACTCACGCGTACAGTACGAGGCTGCGCTCGCGCAGGGCGAGATAGGGGTCGAGTTCCGGCCGACCCTCTCGCTGTGTCCACCTCACCTCAGCGGAGTGCCAGACAATGTGATCCATCTGAGCACCAGAGGCTCCGAGGAGGTCGTCGCCGAGGACTGGCCCGGCACGGCTGGCTGGGCTGGCTGGGAGGCAGCCGAGGAGGTCCCCCGGGAGCGGCTTCCGGAACCGGCAGTGGCGATTGCCCCCGGCGTCTACCCGTTGGCCGACCTCGTGTTCCAGATCGGGAATGCGGCCGGTGCGGAGATCGGCGTTGATCCCCGATACGCGGATCGGCAGGTCTATCTCAACGTGCCGGACCTCGCGGCCGGAGAGCTGCTCCGCCTGGTCGCCGATGCCTGCTATCTGAACTTGCTTGAGGCGGAGGACGGCGTGCTTGTGGGCACGCCCATCGAGCACGGCGACTGGCTTCGGATGCATCGAGACAATGTCGCATGGCTGCTCGAGGTCCTGAAGCCGCAGACCGCGTTCCCCAGGGACTCCGACGCCGCACGCTTCGCCCGTGTCCTTCTCGGTGGCGAGGAGATCACGGTACGCACGATGCCGCGGTCCATTCAGGGCAAGCTGAGGCCTCAGATGATCGAGGGCCGCGAGGGTCACGTCCTGAAGCTGTATCCTGGTTTCGACCTCTGTTTCTACCCGCCCGGGTCATCCGGCGTGTGGATGATTTGCTTGCGCTAGGTCCCTGTGCGCGAAGGGGGAGACTCGTTGGCTGCGAAGATCGCCGTGGCGGGCGACATCAATCAGGACTTCGTGATGCGGGCGGAGCGCATGCCGCGCCCCGGCGAGACGCGCACCGCCGATGACCTCAACTTCGTCCCCGGCGGCAAGGGCGCGAACCAGGCCGTGGTCGCTGCCCGGCTTGGCGCTCAGGCCACCATGATCGGTGCGGTTGGCGACGACCCCTTCGGCCCGCAGCTCATCGCTAACCTGGAGCGCGACGGCGTCTGCACCGACCACGTGATCCACGTGGAGGGCGTGACTTGCGGGTACGCCTTCATCGCGCTGGCCCCCAGCGGCGAGAACAGCATCCTGCGCGTGATGGGCGCGGCCCTGCACTGCACGCCGGAGTTGGTGGACTCGGCCGCCGACGCCATCGCCGAGGCCGACGTGCTGCTGGTACAGCTCGGCGTGTCAATTGAGACGGTCCTGCGCGCGATGCAGATCGCCGACGAGGCCGCCACAGCGGTGGTCTTCGATCCGGCGCCGGTCTGCGACGGCCTGGAGGGGATGTGGCCGCTCACCACTATCGCCACGCCCAACGAGATGGAAGCGTGGGACATCACGGGCATCGAGGTCACAGACCTCGCCAGCGCCGCAGCCGCAGCCGCCTGGCTCGGCGACCACGGCGTCGCCACCGGGATGGTGACGCTGGGAGCAGAGGGGTGCGTCATCGCCGACGAGG
>CBFDBV010000156.1:0-10097 GCA_965603135.1 uncultured bacterium | reverse complement strand
CGAAGCGCGACGACCCCGTCGAGCAGCTCGTGCAGGCGCGGCTGGCGATTCTGCGCGAGGTCTCCAAGGTGATCGTGGGCCAGGAACAGGTCGTCGAGCACCTGCTCATCGGCCTCTTCGCGGATGGTCACTGCCTGTTCATCGGCGTGCCGGGGCTGGGGAAGACGCTGCTCGTGCGCACCATCGCTGAGGCCCTGGAGCTGCGCTTCTCGCGGGTGCAGTTCACGCCCGATCTGATGCCCGCCGACATCACCGGCACCGACATCCTGGAGGCCGAGGCGGGGACCGGGCGGCGAGAATACCGGTTCATCCAGGGGCCGATCTTCGCCAACGTGCTGCTGGCCGATGAGATAAACCGCGCACCGCCCAAGACCCAGAGCGCCCTGCTCCAGGCGATGCAGGAGCGCCAGGTCACCGCAGGCGGACGCACCTACCCGCTGGAACCGCCCTTCTTCGTGCTCGCCACCCAGAACCCCATCGAGCAGGAGGGCACCTACCCACTGCCGGAGGCCCAACTCGACCGCTTCCTGCTCAGCGTGCACGTGGACTACCCGAGCGAAGAAGACGAGCAGCGCATCGTCGAAGAGACGACCTCCGCCTACGTGCCCGAGGTCGAGACGGTGCTGACCGGCACAGAGATCGTGGCGCTTCAGGGCATCATCCGCTCGGTTCCGGTGGGCAAGCATGTCCTGGCCTACGCGGTGAGCCTGGCGCGCGCAAGCCGACCGGAAGAGCCGCAGGCGCCCGACTTCATTCGCGGCTGGGTCTCCTGGGGCGCAGGGCCGAGGGCCTCGCAGACGCTGGTGCTGGCCGCGAAGACGCGGGCGCTCATGTACGGGCGACCGGTCCCATCTATCGAGGACGTGCAGGCGATGGCCCTGCCTGCCCTCCGGCATCGCATCATCCCCAGCTTCAGCGCAGAGGCGGACGGCATCAGCGCCAGCGACCTCGTGCGCCGGCTGCTTGAGGTGGTGCCGGAGCCTTGAGGGAACGGCGGGCAATGGGCAATGGACTCCGGACCTCAGACTTCAGACTTCAGACCACGGACTTCGGGCCACAGACTCCGACGGCGGTGACTGCTCGTCGGTCGTTCATCGTTTGCTGTTGGTCTGATGTCCGACGTCCGGTGTCTGATGTCCGCTGGCGGCCCTGGAGGAGGGGGTAGCCCTGAGCGAGAGGCGGGAACTGGTGTCAGCGGGAGGAGTCGTGCTTCGCCGTGGCCCCGACGGGATCCGCGTGCTGGTGCTGCACGACAGCCGCTACGACGAGTGGCGCCTGCCCAAGGGGAGGCTGGAGGTGGGGGAGAGCGCAGCACAAGCGGCGGAGCGAGAGGTGGCGGAGGAGACGGGCCTGCGCCTGAGCGCGGGCCAATACGTGGGCGCAACGACGTACACCTACGCCGACCCCGTTGATTGCGTTCCCACCCACAAGATCGTCTACCTCTTCGCTATGAACGCTGACAGCGAGGCCCGGCCCCGCCCTGAGCCGGCGACCTTTGATGGGGCCGAGTGGCTGCCACCGACCGAGGCGCGGGAGCGTCTCACCTGGGCCAGCGAGGCGCAGATGATCCTGCGCGCGCTGGAAGGGCCCCGATAGGGCGGCACCGAGAACGGCGCGCCCTCCCGCCCCGGCGGGATCGGCGCGCCGCTGTTGTGCGGACACTGCGCTACGCAATCAGTCGGGCACGTAGGGAATGAGCGCGATCTCCCGCGCGCGTTTGATCGCCTGCGCCACTCTGCTCTGGTGCTTGCGGCAGGTCCCCGTCTGGCGTGCCTTCCGGATGTTGGCATCCTCGTCCACGTAGCGCTTCAGCAGGTTGACGTTCTTGTAGTCTATGACGTTCTCCCGCGGCGCCACACAGAAGCGGCATACCTTCTTCCTCTTGCGACCCCTGGGGCCGCCGCGCTGCCCGCGGGGACGATCCCCGCGATCATTCCTTCGGCGTTGTGCCACTGCAAGTCCTCGCTTTCAACCCGTGTCAGTTGCCGGACACTGTGAGTATACGCGAACTGCGGGGGGCAGTCAAGGGCTCTGCCCCGCGCATCGCGGTACGACCCGCAAGGTGGCTGCGGAGCGCTCAGGTCACTGCAACGCGCCCAGCTCGTGCAGGCATATTGCGATCCCGACGACAGCGGCCGTCTCGCTGCGCAGGATCCTGGGCCCGAGGGTCACAAGGTGGATGCCGGCCTCCGACGCCTGCGACTGCTCCGCGAGATCGAAGCCGCCCTCGGGGCCGATGAACAGGGAGAGCGCCCTCAACTCCGAAGCCTCCGACGCCTCGCGCAGGCAGTTCGCCACCGATGGCGCGTCGCTGCCGGCCAGGGCGGCGGCCGCCATGAGGCCCGGCTCGGCCGCGGCGATGAAGCGCGCCAACGCATCCGGCCAGGCCAGCGGCTCGGCGACCTCCGGGATGCCCGTGCGACCGGCCTGTCTCGCGGCCTCGCGCACGATGCGACGCCACCGCTCAATCTTCGCTGAGGACTGGGCAGATGCAATGCGCACCACGCTGCGCGCGCATAGGACCGGGACGAAAGCCGACGCGCCGAGCTGTGTGCCCATCTGAAGGGCGACCTCGAAGCGCGCCGCGCGCGGGAGGCCATGATAGAGAGTCAGCGCCACGGAAGGCTCCGTGTCAGCGGGGATGGGCTCGTCAAGGCGGGCGATCAGATGGTCGCGGGCTGCCTCCACTACCTCGGCGGCCCGCTCGCCGCCACGCCCGTCCACGACAATGAAGCGAGCGCCGACGCCCAGACGCAAGACGTGCAGCAGGTGATGCGCATCCGCGCCGGCGATCGTCGCTCGGTCGCCTTGGATCTGCGAATCGTCGAGAAAGACCCGGGGCACGCACTTGCCTCCTCGGCTCAGCGCTTGCGAGCGGTCAGACAGGCCCAGCCCTCCAGGGCTTCCGCCTCGATGGCGGCGAAACCTGCCGCGGACAGCGCCCTCTCTACCTCCGGCTGCCGCTCGACCGGAATGCCGGAGCACACGTAGGCGCCACCGCAGCGGAGCAACTGACAGGCCGCCGCGGCTTCCCTGGCGACAACCGGCGGTGTGATGTTCGCGAGCACCAGGTCCCAGGCGGGCGAAAGGGGCAAGAGACTGTCGGCACATATGACACGAAGGTGGTCGGCAACCGCATTGAGGACGGCGTTGGCGCAGGTGGCGCGGATGGCGATCCAGTCGCAGTCAACCGCCGCGATCCCACCCGCGCCGAGGCGCGCGGCCGCTATGCTGAGTATCCCCGAGCCGCAGCCGAGGTCCACGATGCGGCTGCCGGGCCTGACAAGGCCATCCAGGGCCGCCAGGCACAGGCGGGTCGTGGGATGAGTTCCGGTGCCGAAGGCCATCCCGGGGTCGAGTTCGATGATGATATCATCTCGCTGGGCGGGCAGTGCGGGATCGGGCCACGGGCGCCAGGTGGGCTTGATGACGATGCTACCGACTCGCACCGAACGGCAGTGCTGCTTGAAGGCCTCGACCCAGTCGCGTTCCGGGACGAGGTCGGTGGCAACGCGCAGCGGCTCAGGGGCCAGCTCGGCGGGGATGTTCTTCAGCGCCCGCCGCAGTTGCGCGAGCGGGAGATCGCATCCGCGTGGGGTGGGGGAGAGGTACCCGCTCAGGCGGCTCACATCGTCGCGCTCTTCCAGCACCAGCCCGCCGGGGCAGATGTCCAGAAGGATGGCGCTGACCGCCTCGGCGGCCTGGCACGGACATTCAACGGTCACGCGGGTCCAGACGCCGTGTTCGCTCCCGCTTGGCATCGCGCTCCCGATTGTAACCCGAGCGCGCCGAATTGCCAAATCACTTGGCCCATCGGCGCGCGGGTGCGCCTACGCACTCACGATCGCCTCGGCGAACTCCCTCACCTTCGCGAGGAAGTCCTCGTCGCGATTCGCCTTGACGTGGCGGTCAACGAGGGCCAGCGTAGCGACGGGCGGCTTCCCGCAGAGGCTTTCCACTGCCTGGAAGGTCTGCCTGTCGCCGGACCCGCCCATGGTGCAGTAGAAGGCAATCTGGTTGGCCTCGGTGCCGTGCTTCTCGCAGAAAGTCCGCACGGGAGTCGCGCACGTGAAGGCCCAGACAGGGGTTCCGATGACCACCAGGTCGAAGGAGCCGACGTCAGCCTTGATGGGCTCGATGACTGCTGGGCGCTTGAGCGTCGCGTCCCTGCCAGCCCCCAGGAAGCCGAGAGCGCCCTTCCGGCTCTTGGACTCGACGATCTCCTCGATCTCGACGCTCTGACAGCCGGCCTCGCGCAGGGCGTCGGCGATCGCCTCACCGGCCTTCCTCGTCATCCCCGTGCGCGAGTAGTACACGACAAGCACATTCATGATCTGCCACCGCCTCATTGATGGGTGCTGTTCCGCCGGCCTCCTCTGGCAAGTGCTGCTGGGAACCGACGAGCCACCTTTACTTGGGGTTCGCCAAAGGGGCGAGGACCTCCTTCGTGTCGGTGTTCAGGCCGAGGAGCAAGGCCTGGGTCAGGTATTGCCACGGACAAGCGGCGGTCAGGCCCGCCTCAGTCATAAGCTTGAGATGCTTGTCTACGGGAAGGGCGATAGCCAGGGACTCCTCGTCGAAAGAGGCAAGCTTTCTTGCGCGTGCTGCGAAGTCGAGCAACTCCCTCGACGGGGAAGACGTGTCCCGCGCAGGCATGCTCGCGAGGACCTCGTTCGGAATGCCGCCCTCCTGCTGGACGACAGTAGAGTTCAGGAGCAGGCCGCCGGGGGCGAGAACCGCGGCGTACTTGGCATAGCATGCGCCTATGTCAAGCTCCTTGTAGACCAGCGTGTTGCAGGCCACCACAGCATCGTAGCTTCCTGCGGGGGGCCAGGTAACCATGTCCGCGCAGACTAACTGAACGCGCGGTCCAAAGGCCGCCAGCTTGCGCTCGCATTCCGCCAGCATGCTCGAGGAGAAGTCAATGCAGGTGACAGAGCTCTCGGGCAGCCGCTCCAGTATCCTCTTTGCCAGAGTACCGGTGCCGGCGCCGAGATCGAGGACGTGAATCGGGCGGGCACCGGCGAGGAAGTCTACGAGGACCTCATGGGAGCGGTGATAGGGCACATTGCCCGCATATATCTCATCATGGAACTGCGCGCCCTCGTCCCAGATGTCTCTTACCTCGGACATTCGCATCACCTGGGGCTTGAGCTGTCAGTCACCGCGATCTCCAGCCTCTTCCTGGCGACAATGCTGAATCCCCCGCCTATGAACTCGCGCCAGTGCGCATACGAGCCTGGCTCAAGCTCAGGGCTCGGGACTTCGCCGGGCGAATCGGAGACATGCTCGATCGAGAACCCGGTCTCAAGCAGCCCGTTGAAGATCTCGTCGAGGTAGTGGCGGAACTCGGCCATACCGTCCGGCCGGCGGCGTTCTCTCTCGGCGTACGCCTTGGTGATGCGATAGCCCACGCCGTCCCAGTCCTCCGAATCGACGAACTCCGTGGCCGGGTTCTGGAAGTCCGTGTGATAGAGCCCCCCGCCCCTCAGCACCCCGGCAACGCCCACGTAGACCTCGCGGATATCCGGGATGTAGCAGGTCCCCATGCCATACACAAGATCGAACGACCCATCGGCCAGCTCCGAGAGGTCGCGCATGTCGCCCTGAATGGTGGTGACGTCGTAGCCGTAGTGCGCCGCCGCCTTCCTGTCACCTTCAAGCTGCCCCTCGCAGATGTCAAGCACGGTTACGCGGGCGCCAAGCAGCGAGAACAGGGCCGACTGTTGGCCACCGCCTGCTCCAAGGCACAGGACATCTCGTCCCCTGGCTGCTGCCATCACCATCCCCTCGTCCGCGCTGTCGCAACAGGGCTTGGGCAGGACTGTCGTCTTGCCCTCCCGGTAGGCACGGAAGGCCTCAACATTGAGGTCGAGGTATGGCAGCGTGCAACCCGCCCCCTCCTTGACAACTTCCTCCCAACGCCCCTTGTTCACCGTGGCGATTTCATCTGGCTTCTTCATGTTCTCTCGCCTTTGTGCCGGGACGGTCCGTATCAGATGGTTGCCGTTCCCTGGTGGGGTGCACAACCGGCGGCCTGTCGCCCGAAGCCTTGGCGAAGGGGGAAGCGGTCTGAGCGCAATCCGCCGCACTTTCCGGCCGATTCTGTCGAATCGGCCCTCCGTACTGCCGACACAACCCCCCGCGCCAGACGGCGACGGTCCGCCGGTGAGACCGGTGCTCCGGGGCTCTTCTTGATGGGTCTGTCAGCCTCTCTTGGCGCTATCGTCCAGCCCGAGAGGCGAACGCCTCGCGGATGCGCTCGAACAGGGTTCTGTCGCCGTCCTGGGGGGTTATCTCTTCGTTGCGCTCGAGAGCGAGTTCGAGGAGGATCCGCCGCTCCTCGTCATCGAGGTCGGTGGGAGTCAGCACGCGCACAACCATTATCTGATCGCCGCGTGGGCCGCCGTGCAGCGGCGGAAGGCCCTGCCCCGGCAACCTGAGGGCATTGCCCGTCTGCACTCCGGGCGGGATGGTGAGCTGCGCATCGCCATCTATCGTCGGCACGCTCACGCAGTCGCCGAGCGCCGCCTGGCTGAAGCTGAGGTCAAGCTGCATAAACAGGTCGCGGTCGCGGCGCCGGAACACCTCGTGGAGTTCGACGCGCACGCGAACGTAGAGGTCACCCGGTATGCCCCCGCCCGCAGGCATATCCCCCTGGCCGTCATGACGGATGCGCTGACCATCCTTGATGCCGGGCGGAACCTCAATGCGAACGGTCTGCGCGGTCTCGACCACGCCACTCCCGGAGCACCCGGCACAGGGAGAGGCGATCACGGTCCCCCTGCCGCGACACTCAGGGCAAGGGCCAGCAGTCGCGAAGACGCCCAGGATGGTGCGCCGCTGCCGCTCCACGTATCCGCTGCCACCGCAGACGGGGCAGGTCTGCGGTGTGGTGCCCGGCTCGGCGCCGCTGCCGTCACAGCGCGGACATTCGGCCTGGCGGGGGAGTTCTACCTCGGTCTCGATGCCGGTGGCCACGGCGGCGAGGTCAATGGTAAGCTCATATTCGAGGTCAGCGCCACGAGAAGCTCCCGGCGCGCCAGGCGGCGCGCCGAAGCCGGTGCGGAAGACCTCATTGAACAGCTCAAAGATGTCGGGGAAGCCGGTCTGAAAGCCGAAGCCCTGGGGCGCACCGTGACCGAAACGGTCGTAATGGGTTCGGCGCTGCGGATCGGAGAGGACCGCATACGCCTCGCCGATCTCCTTGAAGCGTTCCTCGGCCTCAGGCTCTTTGCAGACGTCAGGATGATACACACGCGCGAGCCGGCGGAAGGCGCGCTTGATCTCGACGTTCCCGCAGTCCCGGCTCAGGCCGAGGATCTCGTAGTAGTCGCGAGGCACGGGTGCACGGCCCTCCCCGGGGAGCTATCCCTCTTCGTCCTCGATATGTGCGTCGTCAGCGTCCTCCTCCGCCTGCTCGTCCTCCGCCAGGTCAAGCTCCCCAGCCTCCCTCGGTTCGGCCTCCGCCTCGGGCACTTCTATAGCCGGCTCATCCCCCGGCTCGCCCGGCTCCTTGATTATCACTTTGCCGGCGGCGATCTCGTGCAAAGCAATCGTCAGCGGGTGCTGCGAGTCGCACTTGACCAGCGGCACCGCCCCCTCCTTGAGCTGCCGCGCACGTTTGGCGGCGCCAACGACCAGCGAGTACCTGCTGCCCACGCGGTCCATAAGCTCCTCAATAGCGAGATAATCCACCAGAGCATGCCCTCCCGTATGCTAGCGGGCCGTAATACGCCGTGCGGCCGCAGGCGCGGGATTGTGTCCCGCGCCTGTTTGTGAAGCAGGCCCAGCGACCATCAGGCGAAGCGGCAGATGTACACCATCACAGCCCGCCCGGGCGCGCCACGCCAGGAGCGGGCAAAGGTCTGCATCCTCCAACTCTTCTGATTAGAGTATACGAGGAATGCGCCCGGTTGTCAAACGTTGTAACGGCGGGCAAAGGGGAACGGCCAGCGACAGAGGCTGGAGGCGAGAGGTGGGGGACGGCTAGCGGCACGCAAAGCGCAAGCAGCAAGGGTGAACGGCGCGACACGCGCCGTCGAGTCCTGGGCGCGCGGTGGCTCCTTTGCCCCTTGCCCTTTCCCCTTTGCCCTTGTGTGGCGCGTCGCGATGATTCACAAGGCGCAGGGTTTTGTGGTATCATTGCGTGAAGGCGAGCCGTCGCGCATCCCGCCCCGAGGGCGTCGGACTTGCGGCCAACTATCAACCAAGCGAGAGAGGGAGCAACCTTGTCAACAGAGATCGAGGCGCTGGCGGCTGAGATCGAGGAAAAGCGGCGTTTCGCGGACCGGATCACCGATGAGGTAGCGACGGTGATCGTCGGGCAGGAGGAGATGATCCGCCGGCTGCTCATCGCGTTGCTGGCGGATGGGCATGTCCTGGTGGAGGGTGTGCCGGGGCTGGCGAAGACGCTGGCGGTGCGGACGCTGGCGCAGACGCTGGACACGGGCTTTCAGCGGCTGCAGTTCACCCCCGACCTGCTGCCCGCCGACCTCATCGGCACCATGGTCTACGATGAGCGCGACCGGAGCTTCTACGCCAAGCAGGGGCCGATCTTCTCGAACCTGATCCTGGCCGACGAGATAAACCGCGCGCCTGCGAAGGTGCAAAGCGCCCTGCTGGAGGCGATGCAGGAGCGCCAGGTCACCATCGGCGAGGAGACCTTCAAGCTGGAGCAGCCCTTCCTGGTGATGGCGACCCAGAACCCCATCGAGCAGGAGGGCACCTACCCGCTGCCCGAGGCACAGATTGACCGCTTCATGCTCAAGCTGAACGTCGGCTACCCCTCCAAGGAAGAGGAGTTGCAGATACTCCAGCGTTACACGACCGGACAGGAACCATCCGCCCGGGCGGCGGCATCGGTTGCCGAGCTGATGGCGGCCCGAGAGCTGGTCTGCCGGCTGTACGCCGACGAGAAGGTGCAGCGCTACATCGTGGAGCTGGTGCACTGCACCCGTCAGCCCGGGCAGTACGACCTGGCGAAGCTGGAGCCGCTGATAGAGTACGGAGCCTCGCCGCGCGCGAGCATCTACCTTGCCCTGGCCGCGAAGGCGAACGCGTTCCTCGATGGGCGAGGCTACATCACGCCCGACGATGTCATCAAGATCGGGATGGATGTGCTCCGGCACCGTATCATCGTCAGCTATGAGGCGGAGGCCGAAGAGGTAAGCTCCGAGCAGATACTCCAGGATATCTTCGACAACGTGGAGGTCCCCTGAGGTGGCAGCCGACGCGTCGGCACCTGAAGACGAGGCCATCGCGCTCACGCGTGAACTGCTGCGGCGCGTGCGTCGTCTGGAGATACGTACCAGTCGCGTGGCCGACGACCTGTTCGCCGGGAGTTACAAGTCCATCTTCAAGGGCCGCGGCATCGAGTTCTCCGAGGTGCGGCGCTACTACCCCGGCGACGAGGTCCGCGACATCGAGTGGAACGTCACCGCGCGCACCGGCTACCCGCACGTCAAGCAACACGTGGACGAGCGCGAGCTGACCGTGCTGCTGGTGGTGGATGCCAGCGGCTCGGTGGACTTCGGCAGCGGCGAGCGCAGCAAGCGGGACATCGCCGCCGAGGTCGCGGGCGTGCTCGCCTTCTCGGCGATAAGGAACAACGACAAGGTCGGGCTGATGATGTTCACCGAGGAGGTCGAGAAGTACATCGCGCCGGACAAAGGGCGCAAGCAAGTGCTGCGTCTCATCCGCGAGATGCTGCACCACGCGCCTCAGAGGCCCGGCACGAACATCGCGGCGGCCGTGGAGTTCGTCAGCCGCGTGTTGACCAGGCGGGCCGTGGTCTTCCTGATATCCGACTTCCACGACGACGGCTACCTCAGGCCGGTCTCCGTGGCCGCGAAGCGCCATGACCTGATCGCGGTGCGACTCATTGACCCGCGAGAGCGAGAGATACCGCGGGCCGGGCTGGTCGAGTTCTATGACGCCGAGACCGGAGGGCATGTGCTCGTTGACACCAGCCGCCCTGACTTCCGCGAGGCCTTCGAGAAGCGATTGCAGCGCAAGCGCGCCGAAGAGGCGAGAGACTTGATGCGGCGCGGCGTGGACGTGATTGATATGCACACCGACGGGTCGCCGGTCGAGCC
>CBFDBV010000155.1:0-10121 GCA_965603135.1 uncultured bacterium | reverse complement strand
GGCGACAACACCGACATCGCCGGGGACTGGATGGACGTCCATCACAATACCTTCCAGGGCCCCCAGCGGGCCGTGGGGATCCGCGGCACACCCTCTCAGGGCGCAGAGATACACCACAACTGGTTCACGCAGGCACCTGATGAGGCAGTCTACTCCGTGGGGAACACCCGCGTGTATCGCAACGTGTGGGGGCCGGACAAGACACCCCAGGAGCAGCCGATCGAGTTCTGAGGCGCCCCTGGCACATACCATCCCGAATGCCGGCGATGGGAGCTGGTGCCGACGACACCTCCGGCTGTCTGCGCCCTCAGAAACAGGTGACTGCCGCCGATTCCCTACTTCGTCGGCTGGGGCAGGAAGGGCGAGTAAGCCGGCGCATCGAGCAGCCCCTTCAGCTCATCGTCGAGCTTGAGCAGGCTGACAGAGGCTCCCGCCATCTCCATCGAGGTCGCATACTCGCCGATGAAGGGCCTGTGCACGCCTATGTCGGCATCCGCCAGCAGTTCATTGACCCGCCGATAGAGAATGAACAACTCCTCCGGCGGGGTAGCACCGAGGCTGTTGACCAGCACCGCAACCTGGTCGCCGCCCTCAAAGGGCAGGTCCGGCAGGATCTTGGCGACCATGGCCTCGGCGACCGCGTCGGCGGTCATTATCTTAGTGCGCTCCAGGCCCGGCTCACCGTGGATGCCCATGCCCAGCTCCATCTCGTCCTCGGCGATGGTGAAGGTGGGCTTGCCCGCCGCGGGAATCGTGCACGGGGAGAGGGCCACGCCCATGCTGCGCGTGTTGAAGATCGCCCGGTCGGCGGCGGCCTTGACCTCCTCCAGGCTGGCGCCCTCCTCGGCCCTCGCGCCGGCTATCTTGTAGGCGAAGAACAGGCCGGCCACCGCCCGCCGCGTCTCCCGCTCCTCCACCGGCGCCGATACAACGTCGTCATTCGCCGTGGAGGTCATCACCTCGATGTCCTCCATCTCGGCCATCTCGGCAGCCATCCCGAAGTTCATTACGTCGCCTGAGTAGTTGCCGTAGAGATAGAGCACCCCGGCCCCGCCGTGCGCCGCTCTCGTGGCGGCCAGCATATCGTCCGGCGAGGGCGAGGAGAACACGTTGCCGATGGACACCGCATCCAGCAGGCCCGGCCCCACGTAGCCCAGGAACACGGGTATGTGGCCCGAGCCGCCGCCGGTCACGATCGCCACCTTGCCCTCCAGGGGGCCGTCCGCTCGCATCAGCGCGCGCTGGCTGCCCTCGCAGCGCTTGAGGTGATCCGGATACGCCAGCAGGATGCCTTCGATGGTCTCGTCCACAAAGTCGAAGGGGTCATTGATCAGCTTCTTCACGGGCTTTGCCTCCTGAAATGCTAGAATGGGGGACAGTCGCGTATTTCCCCCCTGGCCCTATTGCTCCACCGGCCACAGGCGGTAAAGGAGCACGTTCACATCGCCCGGGAACTCCTCGGCCGGGCTGCACGAGAAGGTGACCGCGTTCTCCCCGGGCTTGAGCCGCAGTCCCATCGCGGGCACGTCCAGGTCCTGGCCCGGTGTCATTCCGCCTGGCCAGGACTTTGCGCCACCGGGACCCTCGCTGGTCAGCGCCTGACCCCGCTCCAGGCGGGCGGCGAAGCGAGTGTCCTGCCCGTTCACGGTGAGCACCGGCTCTCCCAGCGCTGCCATCAGGCTCAGATCCGCCAGCGCCCTCACGTCATCGAACCTCACTTCCACCGAGGCCTGACGCGGAATGCCGTTAAAGTACAGCAGCAGGTACTCGGTCTGCGACCGGTCGAAGTCCCCAGTGGGCAGCGCGAAGGTGTGCAGCGTCCAGCCCTTGAAGCTGATGGTCGGCACGTAGTCCACGTTGTGGCCGGCCACGTCGCGAAGCTGGATGCGCACCTTCTCCTCCTTGCCGTCACCGTGGATCCACAGTCCGATGGCCTGGTACGCGCTCAGGTCCAGCGGCGGGTCGAAGCGCCGCCCGATGCCTCCCCAGCCGCCGGACCATCCCGTGTTCTCCGCTGAGTAGACCAGGCAACTCTCGCCCATCTTGGCGTCATCGGAGACGCCGAAGGCTTGCGTCACATCCTTGCGCACCGGTCCGTTTTCGCTGAGCAGCTTGCCGCCGCCCTTGACGTACTTCTCGTACGCGTTGTGCTCGCTGAGCCTGTAAACCTCGGCATCGTCGAAGCTCTCGATCGTGAGCGCCCCGGGGTCGTCGTAGTCGCGGGCCGCCACCTCGCGCGTTCCGCGCACGATCTCCACCCCCAGCAGGCAGGCTTCGGGCAGGTCGTTGGTGATCGTCCAGACGTTCTGCTCGCCGTCGAGGACATCCACGGTGCGCGGATCTTCGTAGGCCGCCCGGTACAGCATCCAGCCGCCCTCGCCGTCGGGCAACAGCTTGAAGTCCTTGCCCGGCTCGCACAGCCTGGCCCTGACCTCCTCGGAGAAGCAGTCATCCACGCGGCATTGCTCGTAGCGGGCGAGCATCTCGAAGGTCGGCCGCGCCAGCGGCAGCGCCTCCAGCGACGCGCGCGAGGCCTCAATCGAGATCGAGCCGCCCAGCCCCAGCGCCTTGGCGCGCACGTACTCGATCTGGTCGGGGCGCACGTCCTTAAACATATAGTACCAGCCGATGTCAGAGCGGGTGAAGTTGGCCGCCTGGCCCAGGATGCCGCGCCAGCGTTGGTCGAGGTACCCCTTGATGTCACCGTGCCCGTCGGCCGAGGCGCTCCGGGGAACGATGTGCCAGAGGATGTCACGACCTGTCCCGCAGCTCGTCTGGTAGAGCACGTCTTTCTTGAACTTCTGGTAGTAGCCCAGGTGCAGCCTGTTGAGGTAGTACCACCCGTCCATGTAGTCGTTCCCGGCGCCCTCGCTGGCGTCGAAGTAAGCCATGTCGAAGTCGCACTCATTGAAGACATCGGCGAAGTTCTGAGTGACCTCGTCCGCAAGGGTGCTGTCGGGATCCACGAGGAAGAACCCCCACTGCGCCAGCAGGCCCGTTACCTCGGCGCCGGCCGGATGAGCAGCGGCCTCGGTGCCGAGCGCCCCTCGCTGGCAGCCCACGAGCCGGAAGGGCGGCCCCACCTCGACATCGGCGTACTTGATGATCTCGTCGCCCACGCGGAGGTAGAACCCGGGGAAGGACCGCCTGCGGGCCGCCTTGGGCGGCAGGCGGTCCGGCTGCTCGGTCAGCGTCAAGGTCGCGGCCTTCTCGTCAACGCCCTCCGCCAGCGGCGGGCACGGCACGAACGCCAGCCGGTCGTCGGGGATGGGCGTCACGTACGGGTCGTTGGGCGAGATCGAGGGCCCGAACACGTGCACGCCCGCATCCAGCCCGGCGTCGTGTATCTTCTGCACGGCGCGCTTCAGGCTCTCGACGCCCTCAGGGAAGTTGTCGGTGTTGATGTCGAAGTGCCCGTGGTTGGCGAGCCAGGAGTTCTTGACGAAGATGAGCGTGCCGAAGCCGCCGAGCTTCGCGTACTGGATGAGGGTGTCAATGTCCGCCTCGATCACGCTGGTCGCGAACAGGTAGGACTCGTACGCGCGGTCAGAGAAGCGCGCCCACTGTCCGTCCAGCATCGGGCAGGGCAGCCCGTTCTCGCGCTCCGCCTCCATGATGGCCTCGTTGAACTGATCTCTGGGCGCGCCGACCAGCGCGAACTTCGCGCCCACCATCCCGTGCGCTCGATAGCAGGCGCAGCGCAGGCTCCGGATCTCGTTGCTACGAGAGGTCGGGAGGTTGCGCACATTCACCGTCGTCCCGAACATACAGCCCCCGAACTCGTCATCGTAGGTTGCGTTGAAGGCCCCGGCGACGGTCGCCAGCCGCCGGATCGGGAACTCGACGCTCAATGAGTCCACGTCCTCCGGCTGCACCTCCAGGACCTCTATCAGGAAGTGCCGCTCGCGCGGCGTGACCCTCAGGTTTGCCGTCACGTCAGGATCGAGGAACTGGACCTTGAGCGTGTCGCCCTCCTGGGTCACGGAGTGGACGGGGACGGCGATCCCCTCGCGCACCGCACCGAAGACCGCAAAGGGGATGCCCGTGGCGGCATAGTCCTCGCCGGACCCCTTGCAGCGGAACTCCGTCAGCAGGCCGTTGGCGGCAACGCTCACCTGCATCAGGCTGTTCTCGAAGCTGAGGTCGGGGCCTTCAGCCGCGCCCCCAGGAAGTTCCAGGGGCTCGATGGTCACGTCGTCCACCTCCGCCGAGTGCCCCCGACTGGTGTACACTGCTAGTGCGGACCTCAGGTAGCCCTCTCCGCCGGGCCGGTAGAATCCTGAGAGCTGGCGCCACTCGTCGTTCTTCGAGCTTCCCGTGATGACGGTCTGCCCACCGATGGGGCGGCCGTCGAAGTACTCGTAGAAGCTGACGGTGACCGGGCCACCGCGCACCCAGATGGAGACCCGGTACCACTTGCCCGCCTCCAGGCCCTTGCACATCTCGTAGAGGTGGGCGCTGCCCTCGTCTGGCGCGGTGATGCGCACAAAGCGCTCGCCCGAATGAGGCTGCTCGGTCCCGATGGCCAGCTCACCGGGGTAGGCTGTGTTGAGCGACCAACCCTCAGGCACCTGGGCCGGCTCGCCGAGCTTCCAGCCCGAGACGAGACCCTCCGCGTCGGGCTTCACCGTGCGCATCTCCTCGAAGCCGCCGTTGACGAGCAGCGCCGGCTCCTGTCCCCAGGCGACCTGAGCCATCAGGATGGCAACGACCACGCCTGCGATGCGGCCGATAGCGTGCATGCGTTGTCCTCCTCAGTCCATCAGCATCCCGCCGTTGATGTCCAGGACCTCTCCGGTGATGTAGCCCGCCAGGTCCGAGGCCAGGAAGGCCACCGCCGCGGCGACCTCCTCGACTGTCCCCAGCCGCCCCACGGGTATCTTGTCGGCGTACTCCTCCGCCACCTCGCTGGAGACCATGTCCGTTGCAATGAACGCCGGCGCCACGGCATTCGAGGTGACCTGCCCGGTCGCCTCGCGCGCCACGGACTTGGTCAGGCCCAGCATTCCCGCCTTGGCGGCCGTGTAAGAGACGCCGCTGGTCAGCCCGCCCAGCTTGCCGGCCATCGAGGAGACGTTGACGATCCTCCCCCAGCCTCGCCGGTTCATCTCCGGCAGCACCAGCCTGCAGAGCATAAAGGCGCTGGTCAGGTTCACCCGCAGGGCCTGCTCCCAGTTGTCGAGGGTGGCCTCGGCGACGCTCATCGGCCGGCAGATGCCCGCATTATTGATGAGGATGTCAATGCCGCCCAGCTCCTCCCTGACAGCCGCGAGCATCTCCTCGAGCTGTGCCTGGCTCGTGACGTCACAGGTCAGGCCGAGCCACTCAGAGGGCAGAGCGGCCAGACCCGCCTCATTGATGTCGGCCACCGCCACCACGCAGCCCTCTTCGGCCAGTCGCTGCGCGATGGCGCGCCCGATGCCTCGGGCCCCGCCGGTCACCAGCGCCACCCTGTCCTTGATGCCGAGATCCATCTTCGCCTCCTGACCGACCGTAGTCTACGTGTTGTTCGCCAGGTTCAGGCCGTCAACCAGCCGCAGCATGAGAGCCTCGGCCTCGTCGTCGAACTTCGCCCTGAAGGCCCTGTCCTCCTTGACGTAATTGACCAGCGCATCGCGGAAGTAACGCTTGCCCGCCTTATCCCGCATGTTCAGGGCCAGGTAAGCATTGAAGCGGAAGAACTGCGCGCGCGAGTCGCGCTCGCGCCCAGGGTCGCGCTCGATCTGTCGGTCGTATTCCTCGAGCTGCCGCACCAGCAGCGGCGTAACCAGCGCCCCACCCTTCTTCACCTCGTCCCGCAACAGCTTGAGAACGCCATCGAAGATTCTCTCAAATAGCCTTCGGCCGTCGCTGGCGGCCGGCGATGCAGCGAGCATATCCATCAGCAGCTCGTAGTAGACGTCGCTGATCTTGAACTTCACGTCCCCGCCGGTGCCGGCCAGTATTGCCTCGTAGACGCCCTCGCCCTTGCCGCTGTACGGAGAGCTGCCGTCGCCCGAGTGAATCGAGAGCAGAGCCCCGCACACGCCCTGGGCGATGGCATGTTGCTGGCGGACCCTGCGCTCCAGCGCGGCCACCTCACCGGTGTAGTCGACCCGCTTGGCGAAGCCGACGTTCGGCCCGAGGTAGTGGCAGGGCAGGCCCATCGCCTTCCACTCGGTCAGGTAGAACAGCGTCTCCCGGGGCGTCGTCAGCTCGGCGGTCTCGTCCAACGCGATCTCGACGCTGAAAGGCTTCCGCCCCAGCTTCCGCTTGCAGTACTGACAGATCCGCGCGCTGACCGTGAGGCTGTCCCGGAACTTGAGGGCCAGGCGCATCGCCTGCAGCTCGCTGAGGGTCACGCGCACCTGCTTGCCGCCCGGTGCGGGGAAGCTGAGCGTCTCACCGTATCGGCCCAGCAGCGTCCTGGCCTGGGCGGGCTCATAGCGCTCGCCGAAGAGCCTGCGAACCCGCGCAGAGCTGAGCCGGTCGGCCTCCATCCAGTACAGGTCGGACGCGTCAATCGTCAGGCAGCCCATCACGCCGACCTCGGCGGCCTCGTCAATGCACATCCGGTAGTAGTCCAGGGACTTCTCCAGCTCCTCGGGACTGATGTGCGATTCCACGTGGTGCCCGGCGAGGCGCTGGAGGGCCGCGGCTTGCGAGCCGATGATGATGAGGTGGTCGGCCTCGATCTCGACGGTCACGCCCGCCTTCTCAGCCTCGCGCGCGCCCACGGTCATATACTCCCTGATGGAGGTGCCGGTGTGACCGCGGGTTATCTCCCACGCGCCGGGCCTGGCCCGGATCACCTCCTCCGGCGCCGTCTCCCGGCCGAAGGACAGGCTCAGCTCCCCGGCCGTGTTGCGCTTTCGGTAGGCGGCCAGGATCCCCGGCAGAAACACCTCGGGAATGCGAATGCCGGTGGACGGATGCTTCACCACCCCCAGCCACGCCGCGCCCGGCTTCGTCTTCGTCGGCCTGCTAGCCATGCCGCGAGCCCCTTATGATTCTGCGAGCAGGCCTCACCCGGAATCGCGCGGGAATGAGAACTGACCGCGATAGTTGGAGTCGTTGAAGAACGGATTGCGGACCGGGTACACGTCCGCCGGCTTGTCGGGCGGAGGATCCGGCTTGTAGATCCATATCGACTCGTAGTCCCAGGTAAGAACCTCGTCCATGCCGTCGCCGTCAAGGTCCTTCACGTCCGTGCACAACACGGGGTGCCCGTCGTCCGGGAACATGACGACGCGCCGCCCGTACCCGTCTATCATTCCGCCTTCCTGCGGGTGCGAAGACAAGAGGAGCAGGTCGGTGTCGTCGTGAGTCCAGTTGACGGGCTGGAGTAGACAGGCGTAGTGCATGGGCTCGAACTCCGCCAGGACCTGCCCGTGCTCGTCGAGTATCATCGTTATGCCAGGCGCGCCCCAGTAGGTGTTCACCGCGACCTGCAATCCTGGCTGGTCGGCGCGCAGCCTGGCGACGCAGATCGTCTGGGCATGGCCTATCGCATGATGGCACAGCGTCTCCCCCTGAGCGTCGAGCAGGAAGAACCCGGCGTCACTTCCCGCCAGGGTGATCAGCGGCGGGCCGTCGGCGCGGATGGGCGCCATCACAATGCTATCGGCGTGGTCATCGGCATCCAGCTCCCACAGTACCTCCCCGTCTGGCGACAGTAGCGTGTATCCGAGCATCAGCTCCTCGCGGCCGTCGCCATCGAGGTCATAGCTTGCCGGATAGTGGCCGGTCTGGCAGCGATGGTCCCACAGAAGCTTGAGTGAGGCATCGTACACCCAGGCCTGTGTGTAGCGGTCCTTGAGAACGATCGTGTCCTTGCGGCCGCTGCCCGCGAGGTCGCAGAAGTGCAGGCTGTCGCCAATGACGCGCGCCATCGGGTAGGCGCCGGCGGCCTCGGGCGGACAGGTCGGCGGCGTTGGCACGCTCAGGCGCGTCTCCCCGGTGGCACCGTCGGCGATGTTCAGGCTGAAGTCGTGCGCGTAGATGACCTCGGCGCGGCCATCACCATCAATATCGTGGAGCTGAAAGCACAGGTCCGCGGTGGTCTCGTGGGCCCGACCCGTCACGTCGCCCACTTGCCAGAGCACCTGGCCGTCGAGGTCCAGCGCGGTCAGGCTACTGACCATGCAGAAGTTATCGCTGCCCAGGTACGACCTGGGCTGCGCCAGGACGATCTCGTTGTCGCCGTCGCCGTCAAGGTCGCCCACGCGCAGGTTGCGATCCGTGCCGAAGCCTTTGGTGCTGAGCCTCCGCCATAGCTTCGGTGACGGGTACCTCTTCGCTGCGGTTGCGAGGTCCCGCACCGACTCGCGCACCCGCGCGCGTAGCGCCGTCGCTTCGGCGCGGTCGGCGGTCACCTCGAGATCAGCGAACCGCGCGGGAGCGTTGGCGATGAGGCCTACGAGCCCGCCAGGGAAGTCGAGGCCAGTGACCTCGAACACCCTTTCTCCGTCGAGCAGCGCGGTCATGCTCGTCGCCGTGCAGCTCACGCCCAGCCGGCGGTAGGTGGCCGCATCAAGCCCCACTGGAAATGAGCCTAGCTCGGACAACTGGTCATGGCGACGCCGAACCAGCTTGACCGCGTCCTTGTGCGCCACGAGGGCGAAGAAGTCGCGGCAGTGCCGGTAACCGACCACCAGACCGCACGGGGCCGCAAATGACAGCGGCCGAGCATCAACCTGCGCCTGGTAACTGCGCCAGTGGGCATCTCCCGTCACGATGAGCGGATAGCTGTTCTCGGCAAACAGCCTTTGTTCCATCACGCGGCGCCCGCAATCCTCAGCAACGTGCCAGGCGGGACCGCCTCGCCGCCAACTGTGATGTACGGTCGCCTCGGCCCAGCGACCGAGCCGCCCCTGATCTGTGCGGCAGTGGTATTCCCCCCAGGGCGAGTAGGCGTTCGGAATGGGGCCCAGCGCCAACTGGGAGAAGTCCTCACTGAGCAATACGACGCGGTCCGCGGGCATGTTCTCTCGGTCCCTTGCACAAGCGGCTACTGTCCCGTGCGTGTACAGTGCGTCACTGAACAAGGATTCTCCTCCCGCAGCCCACGCTTCGGCGGCCGCGGGAGAACTATCCGCGAATCTGAAGGAAGAGATCGGACGGGACCGTCGAAATAGCGTGCTGCCAACCTCAATCAGCAGTCAGGAGGCCTGTCATGGCAAGGTACGTCCGCCTGTCAACGATAGCTTACAAGCCCGTCGAGCCCGGTCCCAACTGGCAGGAGCGCAGCTATGAGAAGATATGCGCAGACCTGGAGCTTGCAGCCCAGGCGAAGCCCGACCTGGTGGCCCTGCCGGAGTGCTGCAACCGCATCGGCGCGCCGCCGGAGGACAAGGAGCCGCTGCGCGAGACGGTCCCGGGCGAGCTTACCGACCGCGTCGGCGAGGTCGCTGCGAAGCATAAGATGTACGTGGCCCTGCCCCTGGCGGAGTGTGATGGCGACGAGCGCTACAACAACGTGACCTTCATCAACCGCGAGGGCGAGATCATCGGCAAGTACGACAAGTGGCAGCCGACCATCGGCGAGATGGAGGGCGGCACCATCCCCGGCACCGACGCCCAGGCCTTCGACACGGACTTCGGCAAGGTCGGCGCGGCCATCTGCTTTGATATGAAGTTCGTCGAGGTGGGCCAGCGGCTGGCAGAGAACGGCGCGCGACTGGTGGTCTTCGCCTCGGCGTTCATCGCCGGCAACCGCCTGCTGCACTGGGCGCGGGACTTCGGCTTCTACATCCTCTCCTCATGCAGCGCGCGCAGCTACCTGGTGGATATGAGCGGGCGCTTCCTCGGCGAGACCGGCCAGGAGATCAACCAGGTGCGCGCCGGCACGGTGCCCCCCATCTTCTCCGGCGTCGTCAACATGGACCGGATGTTCTTCCACCTCGACGGGAACCAGAACAAGTTCCGGGACATCCTGGCGAAGTACGGGCCGGGCGTCGAGATCGAGATCCACTACCCCGAGGCGCACTTCACGATGGCGTCGCTGATGGATGACGTGACCATCGAGGAGATCGTCGAGGAGTTCGAGTTGGAGCCGTGGACCGCGTACCTGGCCCGCTCGCGCGCGGTGCGCGACGAGCACCTCAAGCTTGCCGGCGAGGCCTGAACGCCGGTCAAGCTCG
>CBFDBV010000154.1:0-10163 GCA_965603135.1 uncultured bacterium | reverse complement strand
AGCGCGTTATGTCGAGCTTCTCCGCGCGCAGCCGCACCAACTCCGGTACCACGCGCGTGGGCGGGTCCGTCTGCTCAACGTGCGCGGCCACGAGCTGCGCGGGTTGCAGACGGTAGAGTCGACCGCACTTGCGGAAGGTCCGGTGACGGGTGTATGTCAGTGGAAGCGACCGATGCGAAGACGTTCTACGTGACCACGCCGATCTACTACGTGAACGATGCCCCGCACATCGGGCACACGTACACGACCGTGGCGGCGGATGTCATCGCGCGCTACCAGCGCATGCGCGGCAGGGACGTCCTGTTCGCCACCGGCACCGATGAGCACGCGGAGAAGGTGGTCCGCGCCGCCGAGGCTGCCGGCCTCGACGCTCAGGCCTTTGCCGACCGCGTCGTGACGGCCTATCATGATGCCTGGGGGCGGATGAATATGAGCTATGACCGATTCATCCGCACCACCGAGGACGTGCACAAAGGGATCGTCGCCCGCGTCTTCGCCCAGCTCCTGGAGAAGGGCGACATCTACAAGGACCAGTACCAGGGCTGGTACTGCGTGCCCTGCGAGACGTACCTGCGCGAAGACGAACTCGTGGACGGCCGCAACTGCCCGGACTGCGGTCGGCCGGTCGAGGAGATGGCACAGGACGCTTACTTCTTCAGGACCTCCGCCTATGACGATGACCTGGTGCGCGAGATAGATAGGCGTCCCAAGCTGGTACAGCCGGACACCCGACGCAATGAGGTCCTCTCCTTCATCCGCCAGGGCCTGCGCGACAACTGTGTCACGCGGCTGAACACCGGCTGGGGGGTGCCGGTGCCCGGTGACGAGGGCCATATGATATACGTCTGGTTCGACGCGCTGATAAACTACCTGACCGTCGCCGGCTACGGGTACGATGACGAGAAGTTCGCCCGCACCTGGCCGCCCGACGTCCAGCTCGTGGGCAAGGACATCCTCCCCAGGTTCCACGCCACTATCTGGCCCGCGATACTGATGGCCCTGGGGCTGGAGCTGCCCGGCACGATCTTCGGGCATGGCTGGTGGGTCAGCGCCGGCGGGGACAAGATAAGCAAGTCCCGGGGCAAGGTGGTTGACCCGCAGGCGGAGGCGGAACTGCTGATCGAGGAGTCCGGCTGCACCACCGACGTAGCCATTGATTCCGTCCGGTACTATGTGCTCCGGGAGGTGCCCTTCGGCCAGGACGGGACCTTCTCGTCCGAGGCCCTGCTGGGGCGGTTCAACGCGGACTTGGCGAACGACCTGGGCAATCTGCTGAACCGTACGCTGCCGCTGGTGGAGCGCTACCTGGGCGGCGAGGTACGCCAGCCGGGCCCGGGAGCCGGCTGTCTGACCGAGCAGGTGACGGCCGCGGTCTCACGCGCCGAGCGGGGCTACGAGGAGCTGGACTTCCGCGATGTGCTGGAGGGCGCTTGGGACCTGCTGGCCTCGGCCAACAAGTTCGTGGACGAGCGCGCGCCATGGGACCTGCATAAGACGGGCAAGAAGGTCGAACTGACCGCGGTTCTCTACGACATTCTCGACACCATACGCGTCGTGGCCCTTCTGATATCGCCGGTGATGCCGACGGTCGCCCCGGAGATCTGGCGTCAGCTCGGTCTCGAGGAGATGGCGGTGGAGATGAGTTGGGACGACTGCGAGGTCGGGCAGACGCCGGTAGGGGCCAAGGTCGAGCGGGGGCGGCCGATATTCCCGCGCATTGACATGGCGCGAGTGCGCCAGCGGGCGGAGCAACAGGCGCTCCAGGCCCAGGAGCAGGAGGGGAGCCAAGAGCAGCAAATGATAAGCCATGAGCAGTTCCAGGAGCTGGACCTGCGCGTTGGCAGGGTGCTCGACGCCGATCGTGTCGAGGGCGCCGACAAGCTGCTCAAGCTGACGGTTGATCTTGGCGAGGAGCAGCCGCGCACGCTCGTAGCCGGCGTCGCGCAGCAGTTCGGGCCCCGAGAGCTGATAGGACAGAACGTGGTGGTGGTGGCCAACCTCGAGCCCGCGACCATCCACGGAGTGCAGTCGCAGGGGATGATCCTGGCGGCGGGCGAGAAGGAGCCGGTGGCGCTCATCGTCGCCGACCGCGACTGTCAGCCGGGAGAGAAGGTCACGTAGCGTTGAACCGACTACGGACATCCGACTTCCGACCGACGGCAAACGGCCAATGACGTGCTCCAGCCTCAGGGCGGCGTCGGTGCTGTTGTCGTAGTCGTGAGTCGGTAGTCGGATGTCGGTTGTCGGAAGTCGGATACCGGATGTCGGAAGTGGCGAGGACCCACAAGTGAAAAGGAAGAGGATGGGCCGAAGCTTGCTGTCCTTGGTCACCACCGTGGCCGCGATGGTCGCCATCACGCTGCTGGTGCATTTGAATGGCACGCAGAGCATCGCGGTGCACTTCTACTATCTGCCGATCATCTATGCCGGGTTCATGTTCGGCGACTACGGGGCCATCCTGGCCTCGCTCTCGGCGGCCTTTCTGTGCGGACCGTGGATGCCCGCGACCGTCGAGGCCTCGGGCGCGGAGGTCGTCAGGACGCTGCAGACGCCGTGGGACATCGCCCTGCGCGCCGGCATCTTCTATGTGCTGGGGATATTCGCCTCGCGCGTCTCCGGCGCCCTGCGTCGTCGCACCTCGGAGGCAGAGACGCTCTACGAGGTAGCGCGAGACATCTCGTCCTCGCTGCGGCTGCGTGAGGTGCTCGACTCGATCGCCCAGCACGCCGTGGCGGTGCTGGATGCCAGGGCGTGCACGATCCGGCTGCTGGACGAAGATAACGACGAGCTGACGGCAGCAGCCTCAGCCGGACTGAGCCAGACATACCTGCAGAAGGGCCCCGTCACGGTGGCGCAGAGCGCGCTGGACAAGCGGGTGCTGGATGGCGAGGCGGTGGCGATACTCGACGTGCGGGCAGACCCTCTCTTCCAGTACCCGGAGGCGGCACGGGAAGAGGGCCTGACCTCGGTGCTGAGCCTGCCGCTGAGAAGCAAGGAGGCTGTGCTCGGGGTGATTCGCATCTACGCGCACCGGCGGCGGCAGTTCCGGCGGCACGAGATCGAACTGCTGACCGCCTTCGCAGATCACGCGGCCGTGGCCATCGAGAACGCGGAACTCTACGAGGACATCCGGCGGAACTACTATGAGACGGTGCGCGCCCTCACCATCGCCATTGAGGCGCGCGATTCGGCGACCTACGGCCACTCCGAGCGGGTCACTGAGCTGGCCGACCGACTGGCGGCGGAGCTGGGGATGCCCGAGGAGGAGCGTGAGCTGCTGCGCTTCGGCGCCATCCTGCACGACATCGGCAAGATCGGCGTGGCTGAGCAGATGCTTGACGCGCGCGAAGGCCCGCTGGAGGACCAGATGTTCTATCAGATGCACCCGCTCATCGGGCGATCCATCCTCCAGCCGGTGGGCTTCCTTGAATCCATCATGGACGTCGTAGTGTACCATCACGAACGCTGGGATGGCACGGGCTTCCCCGAGCGGCTCAAGGGCGAGGAGATCCCCTTCTACGCGCGCCTGGCGGCGGTGGTGGATGCCTATGAGCGAGCCGTGCATCCGAGCGAAGCCCCCTCGCCCATCAGCCCCCGGCAGGCGCTGGACGAGATACTGACCGGCGCGGGCACTGCCTTCGACCCGGCGATCGTAGCCGCCTTCGTGCGTATGATGCGCGCCGGACCTAGCCAGGTGCGGCCCGCCGACGACGAGGCCGCACAGGAAGAGGGCACTGACAGCGCGGACGAGGAGCAGTCCGCTCCTGAGACGGAGGCCGAGGCGGGCGACGTCGAGGGGGAGGCGACCACGCAGGCGGGGGCGGAGGAATGATAGTATGCACCGGCGACGGCTCGCTTTCCTCATCCTGGGACTGCTGGGTGTCGCGATGGCGCTGGTCTGGGCAGCCCTCGAACTTGAGCAGCCAGCCTCCACAGAGGACCTCGAGAAGCTGACGGGCACCGACTGGTACAGCGTTCGCGTGCTCGGCAAGCCCGCTGGGTACGCCTGTGTGCAGGGCGAAGTCGTGGCTACCCCCCAGGGCCCGAGGCTGCGCGTCACTGAGGATGTCAAGGTCCTCATCAGCCTCGCCGGCCAGCAGCTTGAGGCCTCCAAGTCCCAGGTGACACACTACGACGAGATGCTGCGGCCCACTGAGATTGAGCTGGTCAAGGACGAGCTGGGGCGAAGCGTCGAGATCGTTACCCGCCTCACCGGCCGCGAGCTGGAGATAACCAGGACCGCGGGCGGCAGAGTCGAGACGCGCACGGAGACCGTGAGCGATGACTTCGCCTCTGACATCATCATCGCCTTGAAGGCCGCGCGCGGGGAGTTGAAGGTCGGCGACGAGTTCGAGTTCGAGGCCTATGAACCGGAGATAGACATCCTGGACCGCCACCACGCCGTCGTCGAACGCCAGGAGACACTCGACGACGGGACGCCGGTGCTGGTGATCAAGGCCACCAGCGAGAAGCTGGGCATCGAGGCCGTCTCGCTCCTGGATGAGCAGGGGCGGCTGCGGCGGCAGACGGTGCCCGGGCTGATGGACCTTACGATGGAGCGGGTCACTGAAGAGGAGGCGCTGGCGGCGCTCTCTCCGCTGGAGATCTCGAGCAAGATAGCCGTAGAGGGCCGCCTGCCCTCTCCATCGCAACTGCGGGAGGTGCGCCTGCGCATCACGCGCAGGGTCGGCCCTGCCGCCGACCTCATACCTGCCACGCGCCGCCAGCGCATTGAGGCCGATGGCGAGGACGCGGTCGTCATCATCGCCGCGGAGCAGCCCGGGGCGGAGGGCGTCACACTCCCCATCGAGGACGAGACGGTGGCGGAGTACCTCGAGCCCACCTCCGCCGCTCAGTCCGACGATCCGCGGATAGTGGAGAAGGCGCGCGCCATCGTCGGCGAGGAGACGGACGCGTGGCTGGCCGCGACTAAGCTGCTGGGCTGGGTGCGCGACAACATGCAGAAGGTCAGCAGCGAGCCCAGGCCGATAACCGCCCTGGAGTGCCTGGACGCGATGAAAGGCGACTGCACCGAGCACGCGATCTTGCTGGCGGCGCTCGCGCGAGCCGCCGGCCTGCCCTGCAAGCTGTGCACGGGGCTGGCCTACGTCGGCGGCGGCTTCGGCTACCACGCCTGGAACGAGATCTACGTGGGCAGGTGGGTCGAGATGGACCCGTCCTGGGGACAGCCCGCGGTTGACGCCGCGCACCTGCAACTGTCCAGCAGCTCGCTCGATGAGGCGTCCATGGCGCGAAACAGCCTGGCCACCGGCCGAACCATGGGCACGATAGAGATCACCTTGCTGGGATACGTGCGCGCCGATGGCGAGGAGGTGGACCTCACCGAGGGCTGATATGCTCAGGAACCTCGCGGCAGTGATTGCAATGCTGGCAGTTTGCAGCGTCCTGGCGTTCTCCCAGGACGCCCCGGAGGCGCCCGCGACTGAGGGCGAAGTGCTGGTGGTCACAGCCATCTGGCCGGGTCAGGACTTGACGCACACTCGCTTCCTCGTGTTCGCCGATGCGGCGATGAAAGACCTGGTGGACGTCTTTCCTGCCGGCGGATCCGGTGGCTCAGGCATGCTGGCGCTCAGGCAGGGCGAGTACTACCTGATGGCGCTGGTAGACGTCAACGGCAATAACAAGACGGACGCGGGCGATGGCTTCGGCTTCTACGGCGTTGATGACTGCTCGGCGGCGACACGGCCACAGCCTCTCAAGGTCGGCCCGGCTCAGCCGCATGTGCTCAGCGTGCGCATTCTGATGACCATGGACGACCAGGGGCACCTCAGACCGGTCGCGCTTGAGCCGGGAGAGCCTGCTGCCGCGGCCGGCTCCATCGTCGGCACGGTGACCGGCGCGGGTGACAGGCAGGCCATCGTGCTGCTGCCGGCCGATGAGGGGCTCACGCCGCTGGCGTGCCTGGTCGGGGAGGACGGGTCCTTCGAGTTACACGCCGCGGCGGGAACGTACAAGCTCATTGTGGTTGCCGACGCGGACGACAGTGGCTCGATCACTGACCAGGACCTGGTCGGCTGGAAGGGACCGGAGGACGGCGAGGGTCTCGACGACCTCACAGTAGGCCCCGGCGAGACGCTGGATGCGGGCGAAGTCGCTCTGTCGCCGGGGAAGCTGCCGATCGAGGCTGAGGAGCTCCCGGCGGTCCTGCTCGGGCGTGTGCCGGGCGCCAGCCTGGCTCTGAACGCCCGGGCGGAGTTGACCCTGTATGACGACGCCGAGTTCAAGAGCCTCGTGCATAAGGCCTCCGCTGGCGCCGACGGCAGCTTCTGCGCGGCGCTCGAAGCCGGCACGTACTACGCCAAGGTAACGGTGGACTTCGACGCCAACGGCGTGATGAGCGCGGGGGACATGGTGGGCTTCTTCGGCGTGTCGGACATCCTCAGCGGCGAGAAGCCCCAGCCGCTGGTGCTGGCAGCAGGCGACCTCCGCCAGGACGTGGTCATCCCCCTGACCGCGCAGCTTGATGGCAGCGGCAGGCTGGTTGCAGTGACCGCGACGGATGACGCCGCAGACGATGCACAAGACGAGGGAGCAGAAGATGACGGAGGGCGTTGAGGTCCTGCGCGGCAAGCGCATTGCCGTGCTAATGGGCGGGCAGTCCGGCGAGCGGGAGGTCTCGCTGCGCTCGGGCCAGGGAGTGCTGGAGGCGCTCCAGCGCCAGGGCTTCGATGCCGTGCCCGCGGACCCGCGGCCGGACCTCATCGCGCAGCTTCGCGAGATCGGCGCCGAGGTCGTCTTCAACATGCTCCACGGCGGACCGGGCGAGGATGGCTCGGTGCAGGGGCTGCTGGAGGTGGCGGGCCTGCCGTACACCGGCAGCGGCGTGATGGCCAGCGCCGTGAGCATGGACAAGCTTCAGTCCAAGCGCATATTCGAGGTGCTCGGCATCCCCACGCCTCCGTACGTGTATCTCGACGGGTCCACGGACCCCGAGGCCGGCGCCGTCACCGTGCAGGCTGAGATCGGCCTGCCGGTGGTGAGCAAGCCACGCAGCTTGGGCTCCAGCCTGGGAGTGTCAATACCCAAGAGCCGGGAGGACCTGCGCGAGGCCATCGGCGAGCTGGTGCGCAGCTACGGGGCGGCGCTGGTGGAGCAGTTCGTGGACGGCACGGAGATAACGGTGGGCATGGTCGGCGTCGGCGAGCGGACCCGCGCGCTGCCGGTGCTGGAACTCGTCCCCAGGCGCGAGTTTTACGACTACGAGGCCAAGTACACCAAGGGCCTCACCGAGCTGATCGCGCCGGCACGCATCCCCGACGACAAAGCGGCCGAGGCCCAGCGCGTGGCGCTTGAGGCTCACCACGCCCTGGGCTGCCACGGATTCAGCCGCGTGGATATGCACCTGGACTCGCGCGGCCGCTGCTGGGTACACGAGGTCAACAGCGTCCCGGGAATGACCGAGACCTCCGACCTGCCCGCCGCCGCCGCCGCCGAGGGCACCAGCTACGACGAGCTGGTGCTGCAAATCCTCGAGAGCGCGGCAACGAGACTGTGAGCGGGAGTGGTTCAATGCGCCTTGCCATATGCGTAGCCGTAGCCTTCGCGCTTGCGTCGTGCGCGAGGGGAGCGGGTGAGGCAATGCAAATCACTGACAACGGCAACCCGGTCGCGATGATCGTGGTGCCGGACGCAGCGACCGCGACCGAGCAGTTCGCCGCTGAGGAGCTGCGAAGCTACCTGGCGCAGATCTCCGGCGCTGAGCTACCCATCGAAGCGGAAGCCCAGGCCCCCGAGGGCGCGCGGCTGCTCGTCGGCGCGACCTCCGCCGGCCAACAGGCCAGGCAGGCGCTGGCCGAGGGCGACCCCGATGCGTTCACCGTCAGGACCGTGGGCGACGACCTGCTGCTGGTGGGGGCCACCGACCGGGGCACGCTCTACGCGGTCTATGACTTCCTGGAGGACGACTTGGGCTGCCGCTGGCTCGGCCCGGGGCCGGACTGGGAGGACATACCCAGCCAGCCCAGCATCACGATCGGCGACCTTGACCGCACCGAAAGCCCAGCGATGAAGTACCGCTTTCTGCGCATGACCGTCGTTGGAGAGCCGGAGACATGGAAGGACTACTGCATGAGCTGGGCGGTCAAGCAGAAGATCAACATCGGTAGCGGCTGGCCGCAGACGGAGCTGCCCGAGCAGATCAGCAAGCGCGGCGGGTTCCGCGCGTGGATGAGCCCGCACGTGATAAAGAGCATCCTGGACGTGGACGAGCACTTCGACGAGCACCCCGAGTGGTACGCCCTGCGCGGCGGCGCGCGCAAGAACACGGGACGCAACACGCAACTGTGCACCACGAACCCGGAGGTGGTCGAGGCGGTTGCGGCCGGCCTGGGCGAGATGTTCGACGCCCGGCCGGAGGTGGACTTCATGGGCCTGGGCCAGGCGGACGGGACTGCCTTCTGCGAATGTGAGAGATGCCTGGCGCTGGACACCGGTGATATCTGGCCCTACCGCGACAAGGGTCTTCCGGTGATCACCGAGCGCTGGCTCAGCTTCGTCAACGCGGTGGCCCGTCGGCTCCAGGAGACACACCCGGGCAAGGGCATCTACACGCTGGCCTACCATCAGACCTTCCGGCCTCCGGACCGGGACGTGACGAAGCCCGAGCCGAACGTGATGATCCAGGTGGTCAACTCCCGCCCCAACTACGTCTGCTTCGTGCATCGCTTCGAGCGCGAGGATTGCCCGCATCATGTCAAGTTCTGCGAGGGCCTGGAGCGCTGGGTGGAGCTGACGCCCGCCGGGGTGATGGTCTATGAGTATGACCCGCACTCGACCTTCTGCACCATGCCCTACCCGGCCGCGCGCAAGTTCGTTGACGACATCAACTACCTGTGCAGGCTCGGGGTCGTCGGCTACGAGGGCCAGTCCGGCCCCACCGTGTGGGGGACCTACGGGATCAACCACTACGCCATCGCCAAGACCACCTGGAGCGGGGAGATGGACGGTGACGCACTTGTCAGCGACTACTGCGACCACGCCTTCGGGCCCGCATCGGGGGCCGTGCAGAGGTTCATTGCCACGATTGAGGCCGGCCTAGAGGCGGCCGACCACATAACCGAGGGCGTCTGGACCTACATGACGCCGGAGGTCATGGCGGCAGGCCGCAAGCAGCTGGACGCCGCGCACGCCGCCGCCGAGGGTGCGGATGAGCAGGTCAGGAGGCGCCTGCGCGCGTGGGAGATCTCGTTCCATTACGGCGAGATGGGCATCGCGGCTTGGCGCAAGGCACAGAAAGCTCTTGCCGACGAAGACGCGGACCTGCTGGAGGAGGCCGTCAACCTCGCGGAGGCCGCCGGGCAGTACTGCCTCGACGAGCAGGAGAAGGAGCCGCACTACGCGGCCTTCCCCGGCAAGCTGACCAAGGTGTACGCCAACTCCTGGAAGCGCACGCTCGCGCGCTGGCGCGAATGAGGCAAGCCGCCAGGCCCCAGTGAGTCCTTGCCGTTCGTCGTCAGTCCGATGTCCTGAGAAATCGAAGATTTCTCTTAAGAGAATGCTGCACATTCTCAGTGGTCTGAGGTCTGATGTCCGAAATCATTGACGCTCACACACACATCTTCCCCGACGACCTGGTGGACAGGGCCATGGAGGCTCTGCATGAGGCCTACCAGGCCGAGCCGGTGCGGCGGCCGACCGTGTCCGGGCTCCTGGAGGAGATGGCCGCATCGGGCGTGAGCAGGTCGGTGGTAGCGCCGGTTTCGACCAAGGCCTCGCAGGTGCGCGGCATCAATGACTGGGCCATCAGTCTGCGCGGGCCGCGCCTCATCCCTTTCTGCACGCTGCATCCACACTGCGAGGGGTTGGAGGAGGAGATCGAGCGGGTCATCGCGGCGGGCATTCGCGGCGTCAAGCTCCAGCCGTTCTTCCAGGGCTATGACTTCGAGGACCGGCGCGCCCGGGAGATGTTCGAGATGATCGCCGGGCGGCTGGTGGTCCTGATGCACGGCGGGCAGGAGATCGTGGACATCCCCAACGTCATCCCCGCGCCCGAGCCGCTTGCCAGGCTCAAGCGCGACTTCGCCGATCTTCAGATCGTCGTCGCGCACCTGGGCGGGTACAATATGTGGGACGAGGTGGAGGAGCACCTGGTGGGCGAGGACGTCTACTTCGACCTGTCGTACACCTTCGACCGTGCGCCCGAC
>CBFDBV010000153.1:0-10168 GCA_965603135.1 uncultured bacterium | reverse complement strand
TCCTCGAAGTCATCCAGCGGCGCGTAGGTGAACTCCTGCTCCTGGGCGAGCGCGCCGGGCGCAGCCAACATGGATAGCACGAGAGCGATCAGCAGGGCCGGCAAGCGGCGATTCATCAGCACATTCCTCCTCGGGCATCCTGCGAGCTTGCTGTCATCAACTCACTCAGGAGACGGCGCCTCCAGGCTGGCGGTCGGCTCGACCGTCGCCACCTGTATCTTATCCGCCTCGCCCGCTGCGTAGAAAGGCCGCGCGGCGGATACCAGCGCCTTCCCGGCGACAGTCAGCTCGGTGGCGCCGATGACCGCCACCGCGCGCGGGTTGCCCCCGGCGAAGCGGACCAGCGCCAAGTCGGCGTCGGTGCTGACGTTGTCCGCGCTCACTGTGCCGCCCTCGCTGAGCAGGAGCAGGTCGCGAGAGCCGGGCCAGGATAACTCGAACGCCCGGCCGCCCTGGGCGGGGAGCTGCCTCATCTCAAGCTCGGGCATCTCCCCGGAACGCGGGTAGTGAAGGGTCACGAACCGGGCCTCGACCCCGCGCCAGCACACGATCACGCGCGGGTGCACGCCGACCTGCGAGGTCAGGTAGATGTCCTGTTCCAGGGCCGGGTCGGATGGGCTGAGCACGCGCAGCTCGCAGTGCGCGGGCGCGAGCGGCTCGTACCGACCGCTCGCGACGGCCATCGGCTCGGTGAGGCGCGTCGGCTCCCCGGCCTTGATGAAGAGGCTGCGCGGGCCGGACGTGAGGTCATAGAGGTGCGGCCGGTCGCCGTCCTCGGCGGTCAGACAGAGATACCAGAGCTGCGCGTCCGGCTCGCGGGTGCGGACGACGAGCGTGTGCTTGCCCGGCTCAAGGTGCACCGCTGAGTTGGTCGGCGAGCCGCCGAACTGCACCATCCGCCACTTGAGCCACGGCTCGCCGCTCACCGAGAACACCGCGTGGTGATCGCCCAGGTCTACGAAGAATGAGTCCGTCGCCCCGGGCACGTACTGGCCCGCCATCCCGCATCCCCAGAGAACGTACTCGCCCGCCTGCTCTATCTCGAAGTCGTACTCCGCTTGCCCGCCGACCTGGAAGTTCGGGTCCAGCGGGCCCAGCTTCCCCGCCTGCGCGGGCTGGCAGAGGTAGCTGCCGGCGTGCGCGCGAGGCTCGAAGGCCGCCCCGTCAGGGCGCAGCTCAACGCTGTTGGTCGGGTGGGTGTGCAGGAAGAGCACGTACTCGTGCTCGGCGGCATCTTTCTTGACCCGGTCCGCGATGAGCAGGTAGGGATGCGCGCCCCTGGCGAAGACCACCGCCCGCGTGGCGCGCTCGACGGGATCGTACGGCCCCACGCGCAGGTAGTCCCAGTCGTACCAGTAGTCGTAGGCGGGCTTCAGATCGGCGCGCGCCAGGGCGAACTCCTCGGTGCTCAGGAAGTGCGTGATGAACGCGTCGGTGCGGGAGTTGGGCTTCTCCAGGCACTGGCCCTTGCCGTCAACGACCACCAGGTTGTGCCCGAAGGTGGAGGTGGAGCCCTGCGGCTCGTTGGGCGAGCCGTAGCCCGAGTCCACCAGCCAGTGGTTGCGGCGGCCCAGGAAGGTGACGTTGCCCCGGTCGGCCTGGTCGTGAGCGGCCATCTGATAGCGCCCGGCATCAAGCGTGGCCACGACGGCGTCATCGTCCCAGCCGCTGCGCATCACCACCAGGCCCCGGTCGGGGAAGTGCCGATCCAGGGGCAGCGCCTGCTCCGGCGTTACGACCTCCGCCTCGCCGGGCAGCCAGAGCAGCCCCAGCAGCTCGCAGGGGTAGTGCAACTCCCCGCCCCAGGCCTTCTGCCAGGCCCACTCGGAGAGCTCGCCGAACTCCCGCCGCAGAATCAGCGGCACGTGGTAGAACGTGGACCTGTTCCAGTGGCCGAACTTCAGGTTCTGGAAGTACCCGCCCCAGGGCATCAGCACGTAGGGGATGAACTCCTGGACGCGGGCGAGGTTGGTGGTGCGGAAGAGGTCGCGGCCGCCGCTAAGCTTGAGGGCCTCGGCAAACACGATGGCCTGCGGCTGGCCGTAGTAGAAGTACGCTACGCCCTCGATGGGCGCACCTCCCCGGCCGATGGCGTAGTCGTAGTAGTGCGCAAGGAAGCTCTCGGCGCGGCGCACCCACCGATGGGCCGGCAGGGCGGTCTCTCCCTTGATCGCCAGCCCGCCCAGGCCCAGCCCGCCGGCGGCCATCGCCTGCCAGTTGCGCACCGACATATCCACGAACTGCTCGGTGTTGGTGTTGTCGTAGATGGCCTGGCAAAGCTCGGCGATGCCCATGCGAAGCGATGCGCGCTGCTCGGCGGTCATTGCGCCGTAGAGCCAGTCGTAGCACAGCCCCATGCTCGCGACCATCCAGCCGGCCCCGACCCAGTCGTGGGGATGCACCGCGTCCTCGTAGCCCAGCCGGGCGGACCAGCGACTCAGCACGGCCAGCGCGTGGTCGGCGAACTCCCGCCGGTCAGTGAGCACGTACGCCAGCGCCAGCTCGCAGCACTTCTCGCCGGGTATCGGCACGCCCGCGCCGAAGCCGTAGTCCTTTGCCGGGTCGAGGTAGCGCCGATCATCCGCGTTGACCATGCCCTCACAGGCATCGAGGAGTTGGTCGTAGTACGGCCTGATCGCGGGCTGGTTCATCTGCTCCCGCAGGCGAGGCATGTCCTCGGCCCCGAAGAGCAGGCGAGGGTGCAGCGTCCCCCAGCGCGGGTCCTCGGGCAGGCGGTACTCTTCGAAGCGCTCGCGGCTGGCTTGGCGCAGCTCGGCGCGGTTGCGCTCGGCAGCGGCGGCGGAGGTCTCCGTGTCGTAGAGCATCGCGCGGCTGATGCGGACCTCGTCCAGCCAGCCGGAGAGGTGGCCCTTGCCGAAGCGCCCTCCCAGGCACAGCTCGGCGGTAGGCCGCAGCGGCTTCGTCAGCTTCACTGAGGCCTTCAGCACGCCGTCGGTGAAGAGGCGAAGGTCCTGGCCGTCGCAGGTGACTGCAAGATGGTACCACTGACGGGCCTGGAGGGCGTGCTTGGGCCCGCGCGGGGACTCGGCCTGAACGTACTCTTTCTCCTGGTCGTCAACGTATGCCAGCACGCGCGGGATGTTGCCGTACTTGTGCACATCGAGATACCACGAGAGCTTGCCGTCGTCAGCGCGAGCGGCGACCACGCACGGGTAGTACTGCCGCTCCCAGGGCAGGTCGCGCAGCCTCACGTACGCCTCGAAGGTGAAGGCGCCGGCCAGCGCGGCCTGAAGCTCGTCTCCCGCGCGGATGATGAGCTGGTCATCCCGTCCGTCGCAGGAGAAGCAGCCGCCGAAGCGCCCGCTGGCGTCGAACGCGCCCGCCGCCTCGGGCAGGGCCAGCTCGTTGGGTGCCGAGGCGCGGTCCGCCCACTCGCGGGCGTTGAAGTCAATGAGGAGCACGGTGTCCTCGGTGACTTCGGGCGGGCCCTCCTGTGCGGCGGCCGGAAGAGGTGCGACGACAAGGACCAGCGCCGCGATCACTGAGACTCTCATCGTGATTCCCTTCCAGTTCCCTCCAGCCTTTTCCAGCCGAGGGCTTCCGCCTTCGCCAAGGCTACGGCGGACAAGTCGCCCTCGGCGCGGAGCGCAAGCGCTCCGCTGGCAAGGGGGGGTGGCGGCGGCCACGGCGTGTTACTGCCGGCAGCCCAGCCACGAACGACTTATGCTTCGACCTGGGCGATGATGCGGCGCAGGTTGGCGACGCCCTGGGCCACGCTGCCCTTGATGTCGGCCGGGTCGGAGACCTCCAGGGAGATGGTCCCGTCGTAGCCCGCGTCCCGCAGGATGGTGAAGAGTTCCGGCCACTGAGCGTCGCCCTCGCCGCCGACGGCGCGCTTGACCCACTCGCCCCGGGCGGTCTCGTGCCACTCCTCACCCTCCTGTGGCTCGGCGCTGATGTAGAAGTCCTTGGCGTGAGCGTGGACGACGCGCTCCGCGAGCTTGCGGGTGGCCTCGACGTGGTCCTCCCCGAAGGCGTTGCGGAAGTTCGTGAAGTCAATGTTCACGCCGAAGTTCGGCCGGTCCACCAGCTCGACGATCCTGGCGATGGTGTCCGAGCTGCCCAGCAGCGTCCCGTGATTCTCCACGCCCACCGTGATGCCGACCTCCGCCGCCGCATCGGTGATCTCCTGCATCCCCCTGGCGACGCGCTCGGTGACCTCGTCGAGGTCCGCCTCCTCGGCCGGGCCGGGGAGCGAGGTGCGCGGGTCAAGGCGGATGGTGTCCGCGCCCAGGATCTGCGTGGTCTCGAGCCGGGCGATGCACTCCTCGATACACTCGCGGCTCTTCGCCTCATCGTACACCGCAAAGTCGCTGTCCAGGGTGTAGCACGAGACCTCCAGGCCGACCTCGTCGAGCAGGTCCCTCGCTTCGCGGGCCTGCTCGTTCTCGTCGCGGCTCTCATCCCAGTAGCGGCTCAGCGGCTCGATGCGGTCGGCCTCGGTCTGTCGCCCAACGAACTCCATCACGCCCAGCACGTCAATGTCGCCGTCCAGAAGCATCTGATTGAAGCACCAGAAACACATGCCAGCTTTCATCTCGTCCTCCTGACTGACGGTTTTATGGAGCGGTTGCGCTCCGCACGCAGGGCAAGCCCTGCGCTCGGATACGAACTGCTGATTGAAGGTGCAGGATCGCGCTACGCACGCCAGGTGCGAGGTGTCATCCGGCTTGAACGCGGACGAGCTTCAACACACGCGCATTGTCCTGGGCGAGGTCCAGGACGATCTCCCGCTGATCTGCGCTGATGCGTGCGAGGTCCTTGGCCGTGTATGCGTCCGTCACCTGCCAGGTGGCGCGCCCGGCGACCTCCAGCGTGACCTTGCCCGGGTCCTCGTAGTCTCGGACGAAGGTGATGATCTCGTCGCCAAGCTCATAGGCTGTCAAGTGGGCGTCGCCCGCCACGACCGAGATGCGCCGGCTCGGCTTGCCGTCGAGGAGCGTGTCCTCTATCCGGGCCATCAGGTCATTGGTGCGGGCGAGTTCGGCGAGGGTGCCAGCATCGCTGCGGTGATAGGTCCACAACACGTAGCCCATCGTGGGGGCGAAGATGGCCTCCAGGACCTGCGCCCGGCTCTCGCTCGGGGGGAAGATCTGGCGGCCCCTGGTCGGCTCGCCCGCGGTGAGGCCCGCCAGCAGATGCTCGCGCCCCGCCGCCGGCACCAGCGCCACCAGTTCCTCGCGCACCACGTACGCCGGGGCATAGATCATCGGCAACAGGTGATCCAGGCCCTCCGGCAGGCCCTCGGGATCGTGGAGAAAGTAGTACATATCAGCCAGTTGCGGACCGACGGCCAGCCAAGCATCGAACCACGGCTGTGGGCTGGAGCTGGCGCCCTTCTCGCGGACCTTGTCGAAGAGCATCTTCCGCCAGCCGGCGAACATCTCCGTCACTAGCTGGCACTTGAAGCGCACCCAGGCCTCGTGGAGCGCGAGGTGTTGGGCCGGGTTGCTCTCGAACGCGCGCGGGGAGGTGTCGGCGAGGTCCGGGTAGCGCTCTTTGCGGTACTCCGCCCAGCGGCTCAGGCAGCGCTCGCAGAAGCAGATGCCGTGGCCGTTCCAGACCTCCTCGTCGAGGTGGGCGTAGGAGATGCCGGAGGCGGCCATGTTGGCGATGCGCCGGCCCTCGGTCAGATACGCCTCGCCGCGGTACGAGGGGCAGGGGGTGTGAGGGACGCGCTTGCCATCAATCCCGCAAGCCTGCATGTCCTCGTTCTCGGCGAGAAGCTCCAGGTAGTACTTGTAGCGCAGGGGCGAGTAGTTGTCCGAGACCCAGAAGCCGGCCTCGCGATAGGCGTCCACGATCGCGACGAAATCCTCGCTGGGAGGATCCACCCAGCCGGCGGAGCTCCAGAGGTTGACCGTGTTGAAGCCCAGGTGAGAGGCATAGGCAACGAAATCGCCCGGGTAGAGGCCTATCGGCGGGCCTGACAGGCCGGCCACAAGGCGCTCGGGCCTGCGCGCCCTGGGCATCTCGATGCACTCCAGGGGGACGATGAACGGCTCCTGCTGCCTGCCGCCCTCCCACTCGACCCAGAGGCGCGCCTCGCCGCGCCGGCCCGGCTGCCAGGTGGTCGCCAGGTAGAGGGGGCAGTAGTCGGTAGTTGAACCGGACAGCTCGCAGCGCGTCCCGGTGCGCGTTTCCTCGATGGTGCGCTGCCACTGCCGGTATCCACCGGCGACGGTCACGCCCTCCGGCAGTTCGAACACGACGCGCGGATTCGACTGCTCCGGATCGCTGAAGCTCATCTTGGGCGTGAACCACACGACCGAGGGGAACTGAGGGCAGATGTGCGCGACGTCGCGACCGAAGTAGGCGAAGCCGGTCTCCGGCTGAGGCAGCATGTAGCTCCAGCCGTGGTGACGCCCTGAGATCTCCGCCGCCTCGGGCGTCACCTCGCGTACGCTGGGCCGCGAGAACCAGGCGGTGCCGGTCGCATTGTGGATCATCGGCACGATGCACATCTCCAGCCGCTCCAGCGAGTTGAAGACGCACTTGAGTCGGTGCCAGCCGGTCCCGGCCCAGTAGTCCTGGAGGCGGTCAGCGGCGACATGGCGGCCACGCTCGTCGCCGATGAACACGCGTGGCCCGCGGCCCACCGAGAGGATGTCCTCGCCGCGCACCCAGACCTCGGTGGCGTAGATGGTATTCGGCCTGGTCTCGAAGATCTGGCTGATGGCGGAGTAGACGGGCGCCTTCTGCGAAATGCGGACGCTTGCGGCGCCCTCGTAGCCGACCTCTGCATCCACGGTGATCTCGACCACCTCTGCGCCTGCGCCGCGGCGCAGATGCCAGCCGAAGTCCTCCTCGCCCGGTGCAGAGGCCTCGAAGCCGGCGTTGACAAGCAGGTTCGGCCCCGGCCACGCTGGGGATGCGGCGAGGACGGTCGCAACAGTCAGCGTCAAGCACACTGCTCGCATGTTGGCCTCCGTGCAGCGATCGCGGTCGCTGCCGCCTCTCTCTCGGGTGGCGCCGACGCAAGGACGCTGTTTCGAGGGGTTGCTGCCTCATTCCTCTGTTGACGCTTGCGGCGGCAACGCTTGTCGCGGCCCTTTACAAGGGGCGGGGGCTGTGATATACTGACATCACCGTGCAGCGCCCCTTGCTGGGTCGTTCGCCACTCCGACGGCGCACTCGGCGAGGGGTGACACGGTTAAGCTGCGCGGCGGCAAGCCGCTCGAACGACCCGAGCGGCTGCCGTAACAGGAAGAGGGTGGTCGTATGGCAATGACCACTGAGCAGAAGCAAGCCATCGTCAGGAAGTTCCAACGCCATGAGGGCGACACGGGCTCGGCTGAGGTGCAGATAGCGCTCCTCACCAACAGGATAGAGTACCTCACGGAGCACTTGCAGCGCCACAAGAAGGACCATCACAGTCGGCGCGGACTGCTCAAGCTGGTGGGACAGCGGCGCAGGCTGCTGAACTATCTGCGCAATCAGGAGGTCGCCAGGCACACGCGAGTGATCGAGGCGCTCGGCCTGCGGGCCTAGCGGTTCGCGGCCTGCGCCTTACCACGGGGACAGTCCCCTGGACCTGGCGGCGGTCGAGCAGTACAGGAAAGGCAACAGTCGCATAGACTCCCCGATGGGGAGCGAAACAGGGCCAGTCCTCGAGGCGCTTGAGGGAACAAAAGGGGGAATCAGGGAAAGCAGGGGCCGTGATCTTCGGGCACCCCCCTGTTTTCCCTGCTTCCTCGTTTTTCCCGAAGAGCCTCCTCGAGGGCTAGCACCTACGAGGAGGCGTTTTTTATGTCAGAGAAGCAAGAAGTATCAGTAGACTTTGCCGGTCGTGCGCTCACTATCGAGACGGGCCAGTTGGCACGACAGGCCGATGCCGCGGTGAAGGTCAGCTACGGCGACACCGTGGTGCTGGCCACGGCGGTGTGCGAGGACCGGCCCAACCCCAACGTTGATTTCCTCCCCCTGCGTGTTGACTTCGAGGAGAAGATGTACGCGGTCGGGCGCATCCCCGGCGGGTTCTTCAAGCGCGAGGGCAGGCCCTCCGAAGAGGCAACCGTCATCTGCCGGAAGATTGACCGGCCGATCAGGCCGCTGGTGCCCAAGGGCCTGCGCAATGAGCTTCAGGTGATCTGCACCGCGCTGTCGGCCGAGAACCAGAACGCGGCGGACCTCGTGGCGATGATCGGCGCTGCGGCGGCGATGCACCTGTCGCGAGTCCCCTTCGAGGGCCCGTTCGCGACCGCCGAGGTGGGGTGGCTGGACGGTGAGCTGATCCTGAACCCATCCTTCGAGGAGGCGGAGGCAAGCCGGATGGAGCTTACCGTGGCGGCGGGGCCGATGGGCGTGTTGCAGGTTGAGATGGGCGGCGACCAGGTCCCCGAGGAGATAGTCCTGAAGGGTATCGAGATGGCTGCCGAGGCCTGCCAGCCGGTGGCCGCGGCGATGGAGGAGCTGCGGCAGAAGGCGGGCAAACCGAAGGAGGACTTCCCGCTGTGGGAGCCGGCCCCGGAGATCGCGGACGCGGTGCGCGCTCGCGCGAGCGAGATCGAGGATGCAATCCAGCAGCCCGACAAGGAAGCGCGCGGCGCGGCGATTGACCTGATCGTTCAAGAGCTAACCGAGCGCTTCCAGGACGGGCAGCCGAAGCCCTTCGAAGACATCGCGGCCGCCATTGACGAGATCAGCCGGGCGAAGATGCGTAGCATCCTGCTCGAGGAGCAGCGGCGGCTCGACGGCAGAGGCCTGGCCGACATCCGGCCGCTCCAGGTGGAGGCCGGGCTGCTGCCCCGCACCCACGGCTCGGGGCTGTTCACCCGGGGCGAGACCCAGGTGCTCTCCACCACCACGCTGGGCGCGGTGCGAGATCAGAAGCTCGTGCGCAGCCTGGAAGAGGAAGAGTACAAGCGGTTCATGCATCATTACAACTTCCCGCCCTTCTGCACCGGCGAGGCGAAGGCTCTGCGCGGCGCCAGCCGGCGCGAGATCGGCCACGGCGCCCTCGTGAAGCGGTCGCTGGAGAGGATGCTCCCGCCGGAGGAGGAGTTCCCGTACACCATCCGCGTGGTCTCTGAGGTCCTCGAGAGCAACGGCTCCAGCTCGATGGCCTCCGCCTGCGCCAGCTCGCTGGCTCTGATGGACGCCGGCGTGCCCATGAAGGCGGCGGTGGCGGGCATCTCGGTCGGGCTGGTCTACGAGAACGAGGACAACTACCTGCTGCTCACCGACATCCAGGGGCTGGAGGACGCGGCCGGAGACATGGACTTCAAGGTCACCGGCACCGCCGAGGGCGTCAACGGCCTGCACCTGGACATCAAGGTCAAAGGTGTGCCCTCCGCGGTCCTGGCGGCGGGCCTGGAGCGCGCAAAGGAGGCGCGGCTCGAGATACTCGAGGCTATGAACGCCGTCATCTCCACCGCACGCGAGGAGCTCTCTCCCTATGCGCCCAGGATGGTCGCCCTCAGCGTGCCGCTGCCGAAGATCGGCCTGGTCATCGGCCCCGGCGGCAAGACTATCCGCAAGTTCGAAGAGGAGTTCGGCGTGAAGATAGACGTCGAGGACGACGGCCGGGTCTGCCTCTTTGGCGAGGACGGCGAGGGCGTCGAGAAGGCGCGCGCCGCTATCTATGACCTCACCCGCGACGTCGAGGTCGGCGAGGTCTTCACCGGCAAGGTCGTCACCATCACCGACTTCGGGGCCTTCGTGGAGATCCTGCCCGGCCGGGACGGGCTGGTGCACATATCCGACCTGGAGCACAAGCGCACGGAGCGGGTGGAGGACGTAGTGAGCGTGGGCGACGAGGTACAGGTCAAGGTGACCGAGGTGGAGCCGGGTGGGAAGATGCGCCTGAGCCGCAGGGCGCTGCTGGCGCGCGAGGGCGGCGAAGACAGGCGCTCCGGGGAGGACCGGCCCAGGCCGCGACGCTCCGGCGGTGGCCCGTCGGAACGGAGGCCGAGGTCGGGCGGCCAGCGTAGCCGGCCCGCCTCGCGAGAGCCCGCAGAACGCGCCGACGAGCCGGGCGGTGGGACATACTTCCGAGACAAGAAGGACCGCAGGTAGATCGAATTAGTCGCGTAGGTCGGCCTGCGCCTGACGATTCTAGTCAGGCGCCGGTGTAAGCGCGCCGCGGCGCGCTTTCAGCGTCCAGCCCGACCAAAGCCCCCCCGGGGCGCGTTTATAGGGCGCGGCG
>CBFDBV010000152.1:0-10221 GCA_965603135.1 uncultured bacterium | reverse complement strand
CACGGTGGCAAGTTGGTCAATCGCGTGCTTGACGCTGAGGCCCGTGAGGAGGCGCTCGCCCGCGCAAGCGAGCTGCCTACGCTGGTGGTGCCCGACGACATCGCCGGTGACGCCCGCAACCTGGCACGCGGGGTCTTCAGCCCGCTCGAGGGCTTCGTCGGCAGGGAGCAGTTCGAGAGCATCCTCGAGAGCGAGCGCCTGCCCGATGGCACACGGTACACCATCCCCATCTTCCTGACCGTTGAGGACGCTGCCGAGGTCCCGGAGGACGGGCAGGTGATCCTGGCCGCGGAGGCCGAGGCCGAGCAGCCGCTCGCCATTATGCACGTGCAGGAGGTCTTCGGTTGGGACCAGGCGGCTGCCGCCGAGGCAGTCTTCGGCACCGGGGACACGGAGCACCCGGGCGTGGCGGGCTATCACGCTCGTGGGGACTACGTGGTGGGCGGTCCGGTGGACCTGATAGACAACGGCCGCGGGCCCTATGCGAAGCTTAACCTCTTCCCGGCCGAGACGCGCGAGGTCTTCGAGCAGCGTGGCTGGCGCACGGTATGCGCCTTTCAGACGCGCAACGTCCCCCACGCCGGCCATGAGGACCTCCAGAAGACCGTGCTGGGGCTCGTGGACGGTCTGCTGATCCAGCCCATCATCGGCAAGAAGAAGCCGGGCGACTTCCGCGATGATGTCATCCTGGGGGCCTACGAGGTGCTCATCGAGGACTACTTCGCCGCCGACCGCGTCTTCCTGAACATCCTGCCCACCGAGATGCGCTACGCGGGCCCCAAGGAAGCGATTATGCACGGCGTTATGCGCAAGAACTACGGCTGCACGCACATCATCATCGGCCGCGATCACGCCGGCGTCGGCGACTACTACGGCGAGGAAGAGGCCATCGAGAAGTTCGAGGCCTGCGACGACCTGGAGATTGAGCCCATCACCATCCGCGGCGACTTCTGGTACTGCAAGCGTTGCGGCCGCGTAGCCAGCAACCGCACCTGCCCGCACGCTGAGGAGCACCAGCTCTCCTTCAGCGGCACGAAGATACGCGGGATGATCGCCGAGGGCACGCCGCCGCCCCCGGAGATAATGCGGCCGGAGGTCTTCGAGGTCATCCGGCAGTTCGACAGTCCGTTTGTCTAGAGGAAACGATCATGTCCAGGGCAGAACGCGTTGTGATCATCGGTTGGGACTGCGCCCCGCCGCAGCTAGTCCTCGGCCCCTGGCTGGATGAGCTGCCGAACCTGAAGGCCTTGGTCGCGGGCGGCGCCGCGGGCGAGTTGGAGAGCAGCCACCCGCCCATCACCGTCCCCGCGTGGAGTTCCATGATGACCTCGCTCAACCCGGGCGAGCTGGGCTTCTTCGGGTTCCGCAACCGGCGCATCGGCGAGTACGACGGCAAGTGGATCGCCAACGCCGCCGCGGTCAAGCACAAGCGCTGCTGGGACCTGCTCGGCGAGGCGGGCAAGCGCGTGTGCGTGCTCAACGTCCCCCAGACCTACCCGGTCTCGCCCGTCAACGGCATCCTGGTCTCATCGTTCCTGACGCCCGACACCGACAGCGAGTACACCTACCCGTCGGGCCTGGCGGCGCAGATAGACAGGATCGCCGACGGTTACATCATAGATGTCGAGCACTTCCGCACCGAGGACAAGCACAGTCTGCTGGCGCGGATACACGAGATGACCGACAAGCGCTTCCGGGTGGCCAAGGCGCTGATGCAGGTCGAGCCGTGGGACTTCTTCATGCTGGTGGAGATGGGCCCGGACCGCATCGGGCACGCCTTTTGGAAGTACTGCGACCCGGCGCATCCCAAGTACGAGCCGGGCAACCCCTTCGAGAGCGTCCTGCTGGACTACTACCGGCGCCTTGACGAGCAGCTTGGCGAGTTCGCCGCGCTGGCGGGCCAGGAGGCCGCTATCTTCGTGGTCAGCGACCACGGCGGCAAGGCGATGCTGGGATCGTTCTGCATCAACGACTGGCTCATCCGCGAGGGACTGCTCAGCCTCAAGCAGCCCGTCACTAAGCCCACGCGCTTCGAGGCTGACCTGGTTGACTGGGAGCGCACCACCGCCTGGGCCTGGGGCGGTTACTACGGGCGCATCTTCCTCAACGTCAAGGGCCGCGAGCCGCAGGGGACGATCGCGACGCAGGACTACGAGCGCGTGCGCCACGACCTCATCGAGCGCCTCAAGGCCATCACCGACCACGAGGGCCGCCCGATGGACACTCACGTGCACCGGCCCCAGGACATTTACTCCGGCCCGTACGTTGACGAGGCGCCCGACCTGCTGCTCTACCTCGACGACCTGAGCTGGCGCCTGGGGCAGGACATCGGCAACGCCGAGCTGCACTCGTTCGACACCGAGATAGGCCCCGATGACTCGGTGCACGCGCAGATGGGGATGATCGCGCTACGCGTGCCCGGGGAGAAGCCCTCGCGGCTCGAAGGGGCGCACCTGATGGACGTCGCGCCGACGGTGCTGGAGCTGCTGGATGTACCCACGCCCGAGTACATGCAGGGCCGAAGCTTGCTGTAACTGCTCTATCAGGAGTCTATCATGGAACCTGCGGAAAAAGGCGTCGTCATCTGGTTCACGGGCATTCCCGCCTCCGGGAAGTCAACCCTGGCGGCAGGGGTTCAGGAGCGCCTGGAGGCGATGGGTCTCGCCGTCGAGAACCTGGATGCGGACGAGGTGCGGCAGATGCTCAGCCCGAACCTGGGATACACCGAAGAGGCGCGCGATGAGAACACCAAGCGCCTGGCCTGGTTCGCGCAGAAGCTCTCGAACTACGGCGTCAACGTCCTGGTTGCCGCGGTCTCGCCCAGGCGCGCGTATCGCGACCGGGCGCGCGCCTGGTGTGAGAGGTTCGTCGAGGTCTTCGTTGACTGTCCGGTCGAGGTCTGCCAGGAGCGCGACCCCAAGGGCCTGTATGCGCGTGCGATGCGGGGTGAGGTCAACGACATCGCGGGCCTGCATCAGCCCTACGAGCAGCCGCTCGACGGCGAGGTCACCGTGGCGACCGCCGACAGCTCGGCCGAGAAGTGCGTGACGGCGGTGATGGCCAGGCTCGAGGAACTCGGCTACCTGCGTGCCGAGTAGGGGCGGGAACTCCCGCACAGGCGGAACGAAGGCGAGCCGGCCATGGCCACCCACCACCCAGTAGGGCGGGCTTCCAGCCCGCCACGCCACACACGTACCGAACGCACCAGCACCGGCGGGCTTTGCACGCTGTGAGGAGCCGACGTCCTGATGGACCTGTTCGGCCTACTGAAGCGGCGACGTGGGGCGGAGGTGCTCGTGATCGGCCTCGACGGCGTGCCTCACTCCTTCCTGAGCGAACAGATAGCGCGAGGCGAGCTTCCTAACCTGGCCGCTCTCGCCGCAGACGGCGAGCTGACCTCCGCGCGATCCACCTACCCCACCGTGTCCTGCTCCGCCTGGACCTCGTTCGTCACGGGCCTGAACCCCGGCGGGCACGGCATCTTCGGCTTCCAGGATCGGCGGCCCGGCTCGTACGAGACCTTCATAACCGGCAGCGGCCAGGTCCAGGCGCCGGCTCTCTGGCGGACCCTCACCGAGCGCGGCCGCCGCGTCCTGATAATCAACGTGCCTGTGACCTACCCGCCGCCGCAGGTTAGCGGCCTGCTGGTGAGCGGCTTCCTGGCGCCGAGGCTGGAGGGCGCAACGCACCCGCCCCAGCTTGCGGCGCGTCTCGAGCGCCTCGGCTACCGGATTGACATTGACCCGTGGCGCGCGCGCGAGTCCCTCGACGCCCTGCTCGACGACTTGGACCTGACGCTGGAGGCGCGCATCCGCGCGGCCACCGAGCTTCTGCGCGAGGAGCGCTGGTCCCTGGCGATGGTGCACATAATGGGCACCGACCGGATCAATCACTTCATGTGGGGAGCCTGGGAGAGCCGCGACCCCGAGTACGCGCCCCGCTTCCTGGACTACTACCGCAAGGTGGACGGCGCGGTGGGGAGGCTGATGGAGGCCGCCGGCGAGCAGAGCGAGGTCCTCGTGCTCAGCGACCACGGCTTCTGCCTGACTCGGGCAGAGGTCAACCTCGACGCGTGGCTGCGCGGGCGTGGCTGGCTGGCGGTGCTGGCCACGGAGGGCGCAAGCCTCAGCGAGGTGGATGAGAGCACTCGCGCGTTCTCTCTGACCCCGGGCCGCATCTATCTGAACGTACGCGGGCGCGAGCCGCGTGGCGCGCTCAGTCCGGGCGAGGAGTACGAGTCGGCGCGCGATGAGCTGGCGGCGGAACTGGCCGAGCTGACGGACCCCGAGACCGGCGAGGCGATCCTCGCTGACGTCTTCAAGCGCGAAGAGGTGTTCCAGGGGCCGGCGATGGCCGCCGCTTCCGACCTGCTGGCGGTCCCTCGAGATGGCTACGATCTGAAGTCCAACCTCTCATCGGCTGAGCTGTTCACCTCCGGCCCCATCACCGGTATGCACACCTACGATGATGCTTTCTGGTGTGCGCGTGGCCGGAGCTTCGTCCACGCGGACCCGCAGGTATGCGACGGCGCGCCCACCGTGCTGCAACTGCTGGGAGAGGACCTCCCCGACTCGCTCGACGGCCGCCCCATGTTGCAGTGACCCCGTTGGCCGTCTGACGCAGGAGCACACGCTCGCGGCGGCGAAAGAAGACCCCTGCCGCCTGCGTCAGTACTTGCGGACGGCCGCATCGGCTCGCGGCGCAAGGGTGAGCGTCATCGGCACGCGCGAACTCAGACAACTCAAGGAGAGATACCAGCTTCTGCTGCTGGGCGCGGACCTCATCTGCGCAGCGCTTGCAGTGGCGCTCACCGAGCGGGTTCTGCGCGCGTATTCGGTCCCTGCGGCCGAGGCACCCGTGCTGGTGTTGCTGCCTCTGCTGGCCCTGCTCTGGTCTGCCCTGCTCTATCTGCTCGGGCAGTACACGCTGCGCCCGCGTCAGCCGGGCTACCTCGCGGTCTACCAGGTGTTCAAGGCCGTGCTGTTCGGCACGTGCGGCGCGCTCGCGCTCAGCTATCTCTTCATCCCGGCGTGGCTGGCTCACCGTGCGGTGTACCTGCTCTCAGCCCTCTTGTTCCTTGTGCTGGCCTCCGCTAGCCGCCTGGCCGCCAGGGCGGTGCTGGCGCGAAGCATCTTCGCCGAGCGCTACCTCATCGTCGGCGCCGGCAGCCAGGCCTGGCGGATGGTCGAGGCTATGAGCGACGGCCACGCTCCACCGGCCACCGAGCTGGTGGGCGTCGTGGCGACCTCACCGGATGACCTCCTGGCGCCGCATGATGACTGCCCCGCGCCCGTGCTGGGAAACCTCGAGGACTTGCCTGAGCTCATTGACGAACACAGCGTCACGCACCTGGTGCTTTGCGAGGAGGGTGCACCATCGGAGGCGGTCATGCGCGCCGCCGCCGAGTCCGAGGCGCGCGGGCTGAAGGTGCAGACGATGCCCAGCGCCTTTGAGGCCCTCACCAAGCGCGCGGCGATCCTGTTCGCCGGCACTCAGTGGATCGCGAGGCTGGAGACGGCGCGCCGCACTAAGTACGCCACGCGCCTGAAGCGGGTGGTTGACGTCGCGATCTGTCTGCTGCTGCTCCCGATTGCGCTGGTGATCGTAGCGTTGGCCGCCATCGCCATCAAGCTCACCTCGCGCGGACCGGTGTTCTACGCGCACAAGCGCGTGGGCATCGAGGGCAGGGACTTCACCTTCGTCAAGCTGCGCACGATGATCCAGGACGCGGAGAGAGACACCGGGCCGGTCTGGGCCACGCCCGATGACCCGCGCATCACGACGGTCGGCAGGATCCTGCGACGCCTCCGCCTGGACGAGGTGCCTCAGCTCTGGAGCGTGCTCAAAGGCGACATGAGCCTGGTCGGCCCCCGGCCCGAGCGCCCGCACTTCGTGGAACAGTTCCGCCCGCAGATACCCCTCTACGAGAAGCGCCTGATGGTGCGCCCCGGCATCACCGGCTGGGCGCAGGTCAACCACCCGTACGATACCTGCCCCGAGGACGTCATCGAGAAGCTGCGCTACGATCTGTACTACATCAGGCACATCAGCTTCAGCCTGGACCTGCAGATACTGGTGCACACCGTGGGCGTGATGCTCTCCAACAGGCTTGTGCGTTGACCGGTCGGCCCTCGCGTAGTATCCTCAAGCGGGAACTCGATCACGCCTTTCGCCTCCCGCCGGTGACGCTGCTCTGCGCGGCAAACAGCCATGAACCGGCCCACGCAAGCTGAAGATGACGGTCTGCGCACGGTCTTCCGCGGCGCGGGTGTCTCTTACGTCGCCCAGCTCTTCGGCACGGTTGTAAACTTCGCGCACACCGTGGCGCTCGCACGTTTCTACGGGCGTGACGGCCTGGGGCTGTACTCCACCGGCTTCCCGCTTGCCAGGTATCTGACGCTGTTGGGGGTGCTGGGCCTCGACAGCGGGCTGGTGCGCTTCCTGCCCATCCATCGCCGCCGCGAGGAGCCGGGGAAGATCGCCGGTCTTCTCGGCTGGAGCCTGCGCGCCGTGGCGCTGATGAGCGGCCTGCTCGCGGTGCTGCTCTGGCTGGGCGCGGACGTGGTGGGCAGCGGTGTCTTCGGCGAGCCCGGGCTGGCGCCGCTGCTGAGGGTGTTCGCGTTCGTGGTGCCTGTCTGGGCGCTGGTGATGGTGCTGGCCGCCGCGGCGCAGAGCTTCGACCGCCAGGACTACCGCGCCATCCCGCAGACCGTCGTTCAGCCCGCCCTTCAGCTTGCCCTGGTGCTGCTCTTCGGGTGGATGGGCTACGTGGTGACCTCGGCGGTGGCGGCACGCGGCTGGGCGATGCTGGCGGGCCTGGCAGTCGCGGTGGTGCTTCAGCGACGGCTCGGCCCGCTGGGGTTGAGAAGCTGGCCACCTGCCCACGAGCGGCGGGAACTGCTCCGCTTCGCCTTCCCGACCGCAGCCGCCGGGCTGGTGATGTCGCTGTGCAGCTCGCTGGCCCTGCTGATGACCACGGCTCTTGCCGGCCGCGCGGAGACCGGCCTCTACGCGGCCGCCTTCCGCGTCACCTTCATCGGCATCCTGATGCTGCGCTCGTTCACGTGGTCGTTTGACCCGTTCATCTCCCGGCTGCTGGAGGCCGGGGAGACCGCCCAACTCAGGCGGCTCCTGCAAGCGGTCACCAAGGCGTTGCTCGCGGTCAACCTGCCCCTGGCGGCCCTCTTCATCCTGCTCGCCGACCCCGTCGCCTCTCTCTTCGGGGCGGAGTTCCTTCCGGCTGCGACCTGTATGCGTATCCTGGCGGTGGACTCGGTCATCGTCTCGCTCGCCTATCTCGCCGACCACCTGGTGCTGTTCTCCGGCAGGCCCCGGCTGGTGCTGGCCAACGGCCTCGGCCTGCTCGCCGTGATGTTCGGGTCGGACCTGCTGCTCATCCCGTCCATGGGCGCCGAGGGCGCGGCCTGGGCCTCGCTCGCGGCGCACAGCGCCTTGCTGATCGCTGTGTCAATCGAGGTGGCTCTGTTGCTGCGGTTGACGTTCTTCGGCGTGGCGCAAGCCAACATCTTCCTGGCTGCGGGCGTAGCGACAGCGGCCTCCTTCGCGATCCGGCATTTCTTCCTGGCATCGCTGCTGGGCCCGGGGGCAAGCCTCGTCACCGTGGCGGTGTATGCGGCGGTGTATCTGCCCCTGTTGCTGCTGTCCCTGACGCCCGAAGATCGCGCGACGCTGCGCCGCGCTCTCGACCGCGCCCGAGGGTATTGATCGTGCGGACAAGCCTGCCGGCAGGAACCGCGAACCGGAAGGACTTCGAGCGCACACCCGCGAAAGTCACTGGCCGGAGAGCGATGAAAGAGCGCCCGCCGAGCGAACGCGAGACCCTTGAGGGCACCGTTGAGCGCGTCGTCTTTCACTCGCCCGACGACGGCTGGACGGTCATCAACCTCGCCCTCGCCGGGCGTACCGACCGCGTCACCGCCGTCGGGAACCTCAGCGATCCCATCTCGGGCGAGTCGCTTCGGCTCTTCGGGCGCTGGGTGCGTGACCGGAAATACGGCCGGCAGTTCCGCTTCGAGAGCTACCAGCTCGTGCGCCCCAGCAGCACCGAGGCCATTGTCGGCTACCTCAGCGGCGGGGTGGTGGAGGGCATCGGCGAGGTGATGGCGCAGCGCCTGGTGGAGCACTTCGGCGAGCGCACGCTGGACATCCTGGATGAGAAGCCCGAGCGCCTCACCGAGGTCGAGGGCATCGGCAAGGTGCGCGCGGCCCGCATCACCGAGGCCTGGCAGCGGCAGGAGCGCATGCGCGATGTTATGCTCTTCCTCCAGGAGCATGGGATCACCGGCGCCACCGCCGCCAAGATCTACGGCGCCTTCGGCGATGAGGCCATCGAGGTGGTCGAGCGCGACCCTTACGTGCTGGCGCGACGCATCCGCGGCATCGGCTTCGCCACCGCCGACCGCATCGCGCGCTCCGTTGGCATTGACCCTCGCGATCCCTCGCGGCTCCAGGCGGGGATGGTCTACTGCCTGCACGGCGCGGCGGGCGAGGGGCACTTGCTCCTGCCGGCGGCCCGGCTGTACCAGCAGGCCTCCGAGCTGATGAAGGTGCCCACCGAGCCGCTGGAGCCGGCGCTGCGCCAGCTTCACGAGGCCGAGGAGGTGATCGTCGAGCAGGCGCCCGGCTCGCCGGCGGTGTACCTGCCGCACTTGCTGAAGGCGGAGCAAGAGGTCGCGGCGCGCGTTCTGGAGTTCGCCGCGCGCAAGGTCGAGGGCGCGCCGACGCCCGAGCACACGCGCCGCTGGATGTCTCGCCGCCGCGAGCGTGATCGCCTCCCCCTCACCGAGCAGCAGGTCGAGGCCATCTGCACCGCGCTGACCGAGCACATCTGCATCATCACCGGCGGTCCCGGCACCGGCAAGACCACACTCACCCGCGTGTTGGTGCGCGCCTGCCAGGCCCTGGGCAGGCGCGTGGCGCTGGCCGCTCCCACCGGCCGGGCCGCCAAGCGCATGGGCGAGCTGGCCGATGAGGACGCGAGCACCATCCACCGCCTGCTCGCCTACGATCCCAACCTCGGGCGCTTCACCTACCACCAGGATCGGCCGCTGCCCCTGGACACGCTGATCGTGGACGAGAGCAGCATGGTTGACCTGCTGCTGGCCCGCGATCTGCTGCGCGCGCTGCCGCGCTCGGCCCAGCTCATCCTCATCGGCGACGCCGACCAGCTCCCCAGCGTCGGACCGGGGAATCTCTTCCGCGACCTGGTGAACTCCGGCGTGGTGCGCGTGCATCGGCTGACCGAGATCTTCCGCCAGGCCGATGAATCGCTCATCGTCGCGAACGCCCATCGTCTGATCGAGGGCCAGCACCCCCGGCTCGTGCCCTGGAAGCAGCGCCGCGGCGAGGACTGCCTCTTCGTGCAGTCAGAGGAGGCGGAAAGGGCGGCGGACCTGCTGATCCGCGCGGTCGTCCGCGAGCTTCCGGCGCTCGGCTACGCCACCGATCAGATCCAAGTTATCACCCCGATGCACCGTGGCCCGCTGGGCGTGACCCAGCTCAATCGCCGACTCCAGGAGGCCATCAACCCGCCGGCCTCGCGCAAGCCGGAGCTGAGGCTCGGCGACCAGGTCCTGCGCGAGGGCGACCGCGTGCTCCAGATCGTCAACAACTACGATAAGGCGGTCTACAACGGCGAGATCGGCCGCATCGCGAGGGTCAATCGCGACGACCGGCAGCTCGTGGTGGGCTTTGAGGACGTGCGCGTGGGCTATGAGTTCTCGGAGCTTGACCAGCTTCAGCTCGCCTACGCGATGACGATTCACAAGTCCCAGGGCAGCGAGTATCCCGTGGCGGTCATCGCGATGCACACCACGCACTTCATTATGCTCCGGCGCAATCTGCTGTACACGGCTCTGACGCGCGCTCAGGAGCTGGCGGTCATCATCGGCAACCGGGCAGCGGTGATGCGCGCCGCCGAGAACGCCGATGAGATGGAGCGTCACACGCGCCTGGCCGAGCGCCTCCGCGGCGAGGCGCCGCTCGCGACCGACCCCGGGACCTTGCCTCTCTAGCCCGGCCTATTGACGAAGGTCGGGAGGCGCCCGTTCCCAAGGAGCGGCTAGTGGTATTGAGGGGCTTGGGAAGAGGCTTTCGGGGGTCCGCGAGCATGGGTGCAGTCTGCAAGTCGTGGCTCCCGATGATGTGGTGGCGAGAGATAGGAGATGGCGGCGGCGCGAAATCGGTAGTTGCGCGCACAGC
>CBFDBV010000151.1:0-10225 GCA_965603135.1 uncultured bacterium | reverse complement strand
CAGGTGGATACGGTGCGCCACAGGAGGCGCAGGACCTGGCTCCTTCAGGGTTCTCCGCTCCACATCTCGGGCACCGCATCACGTTCCACTCCCCTTCTGCGACAGTCTCATCCCTCAGTGCCCCGCCCTAGAGCGCGACGTCCAGAGCGTTGTTCTCCTCGGCTATCTCGGCGACCTCGTCGCTGGGGTCCACGACCACGCGGAGGTCCCCTGTTACGTTACCCGCAAGCTTGAACGACACCTCGGCGGTTCGCGGGACGAAGTCCAGCGGCGCCTCGATAGCCGGCACCTCGGCCTCACCAAGAAGCTGGTCAGCGGCGTAGAGGGCAGCTTTGCACGCTGGCGCATCCCTGCTGCCGACGTTGTGCACGATCACCGTCAGCTTGCCGTCCTCTACGCTCGCACCCTCAAGCCGCGACAGGGCCAGGTCGGGCCGCTCGGGCGACCAGTCGCCCGTCCCCAGGAGTTCGAGACTGACCTGCAGACCGGCGCGGGCCGGGAGCGAAAGCGGAACGCGCGCGCCGCGGTGCAGCTCCACCTCTTGGGTTGCAGCTTCGCCGACGGCAGGCTGAGTCGTGAGGCGATAGGGCCCCGGCACCAGCCGCCAGACGCGCATGAGGACGGTCCGCGCGTCAGCGAAGTTGTACGCGGTCAGCCGCAGTGAGTCTGGCTTCGCCTCATGCACCAGCGCCGCGAAGTCGTAGCCCGCGCGCTCCCAGCTCACGGCGATGGTCGGCCAGGGCCCGCTGCCGCGCCCATCCAGCGCGTTCCCGCCGCAGTACATCCAGGGCAGCAAATACCGCCCCCACGGGTAGACGCGGTCCTTGTGCGCGTCAACGATGGTATACATCCGCCGCCCGCGCCAGTTGTTCCGGTAGGCGTTGAGCGCCGTCGCCTCCAGGTACTTGGTGTCGCCTGTGACGAGCCAGCCGAGCACCGGCGGAAGCTCCGTGTAGTACATCCCGCGCTGGAAGAAGGAGTCATCGGCGATGCTCTGCATGCGCTCGTCCGCGACCGCCAGCATCAGCTCATCATAGTCGCCCGCGCCCAAGTCGCGCCGCAGGTCCGCCCCCGCCATGTTCAGGTACTGCGGCCAGCGTTCGTGCTTGCGCTCGAGGTAGCTCAGCAGCGGCTGAAGGTACTTCTCGTCCCCGGTGAGCTGGTAGGCCGCGTTCATCATCATCGTTAGCTGGGACGCGTACACACCGCGATCCGGGCCCAGCTCATCGGTCTGGAAGTCAATCCAGGAGGGTATCAGCCCGGCGGGCTTCTCGGGCGTCTCGCGCATACTATCCTCGACCCATGCGTCCATCCACTCGGTCAGGTGCCGACACGCTGCGGGATGCCGCGAGTACCACGCCAGGTACATCGTCGCCGTCATCGCCGTGGCGTTCAGGCCCACGTCATGCCCGAAGTGCCCCTCAGTCTTCATCTCGTCGGCGGTGAAGAAGTTGCTGCGGAAGTGCCGGTGCCCGCGCGCGTTGATGCCTGTCCAGGTCTCGATGTTGGCCGCCGTCGCCATCAGGCGCTCCAGGTGCACCGGGTCGCCGTAGCGCAGCAGCGCTATCGCCGGCTCCAGGTAGCTGGCCTCCTCCGCGCTGTGGACGATGTCGGTGAGGTACGCGCTCCAGCCCTTGACCATCCGCCCCGAGGCCCAGTGCGCATCCAGGTACTTCTCCATCGCGGCGACCAGCTTCTCGTCCCCGGTCAGCAGCGCCAGGAAGGAGTACTCATCGAAGAGCTTGGTGTCGTCGTTCCAGGTGTTCGCCCGGCCGACCATGTAGCCGGTCTCGTCCTGGCGCTCGTCAATCCACCAGTGGATGACATCCCGCGCCTGCATCGCCGCCAGCCGCGCCCACTTGACGGCATCCGGGAACTGCTCGGGACCCTCGGCCGGCAGCTCGAACTCCGGCCACGGCTCGATGCGCGCCCAGTGCAGCATATCGAGCGCCAGCTCATTGTCGGGGTCGAACTTGAGGATGCGGGCAAGCGCGCGCGTGAGCGGGTTGTCGGTGTCAATGCCGCGTGAGTAGTACTTGAAGTTGTGCGACATCCGCGCGGTGAACTCATCGTTGATGAAGCGCAGGTAATCCGTTGCGAACGCCTTGCCCTGAGCCTGCGCGGCCTCGACCTCCACGGATAGCTCGGGCGCTCCGGCAAGCTCGAAGCCCTGCGCGGAGACCAGCTCAACCAGCACGCGGCCTTCGGCCGGATAGACCATCCCCGGCCCCTCGATGCTCAGCTCCAGCGCCTGCTCGGCGGCGTCATCCCACTCAAGCCCCAGGTCCGCCGAGAGGTAGAACATCGTCGGCTCGCAGGGATGAGGCAGCGTCACGCGGATGATGTCGCGCTTAGCCCCGGGTTTCATCGGGAGACGCACGCGCACCCGGTTGACCGCGAGGTCCTCTCCCATCGGCGGGGAGGCCAGGTAGAGATGGTGCGTCGGCAGCACGGTGATCGGCGGCATCTCGCCCTCGCCCGGCAGCAGCAGTTGCCGGTCCGCGGCATCCAGGATGCCCAACAGCCGCTCCCCCTGCGGGCCCAGGTCGCCGGGCTGCGCGAGTGCACTGAGCCGCCAGCTCACATCGGGCTCCCAGTCGGGCGGGCGGGTGTCTTCCCCGAGCAACTGCACCTCGCCGATGGCGCTGGCAGCGGGCACGCGCAGCACTATCTCCCCCAGGTCCGGTATCTCCGCCCGCGCCGCCTCCGCCTCGGTGGTCTCGAAGGTCAGGTTCTGCGCGGGAAGGGAGAACGCCGTGCCCTCGGCCGGCTTGCCCTCAATGACAGCGTAGTGCGCGGTCTGACCGTCGGGCAGGCGGATGGTCACATCACGCGCCATCGTCAGCCCGCCCTGGGCGAAGGCCACGCGCGGCTGAAAGCGACCGTCAGCCAGATACGGCGCCAGGATGAAGCGCATCTGGATGTCCTCGGGCTGAAGGCGCCGCAGCGACCCCTGGATGGTTCCCTCTGCGGCGACGAAGCTCAGCCGGTTCGGGTCGTCCTCGATCAGGAACGCTCGCCTGCGCTCGGCAACTTGCTCCTCGCTCAACTCGACGGGGGCCGTCGGCGCCAGGTCGAGATAGCGCCCCTGCATCAGCAGCGCTACCTCTTCATCGCTGACCGAGCGGTCGAGCATGATCAGCTCGTCATAGACCGCGTCGGCGCTGGTGGTGTACGTCGGCCTCTCGCGCGGGCCCTGGGTTCCGACGCCGATCTTGTAGGGCGTCGCGGGCGGGAAGGGGTCCTCGCCCCAGGTCGAGTACTTCAGCTCACCGTTGTCGTAGAAGCGCATCCCCTGCGTGGCGTCCCAGGTCATCACGAGGTGGTGCCACTGCCCGCGCTTCCAGGTCTTGATTGCCTCTCCGTAGCTGGGCCCATGCCAGTGGCCGTCTCGGTCCACGACCCAGAAGTAAAAGGCCCCGCCCTTGATGTTCGCGCGGATGAACTGGTAGTAGTAGGTGTCCTCGACCGAGGAGACGTTCACCAGGTAGGGCCCGGTGCTGCTGCTGCCGGAGCGGATCATGGGGTCATCGGCGTCGTAGAGGGGCTGAAACCAGTACGCAAGGGTGCCCCGCTCGCCGTACAGGTGCCCGGTGGCGGAGTAGTTGAGCCCGCTGGCGCGCCCCTTCGTCTTGCCCAGCTCGGTCTCCCGGCTTCTCTTGGTGAGCACCGCCTGCCCGATCTTGCCCTCGACGAACTCCAGGCTGTCCACATAGGTCGGCTCCGGGTTGCCGCGCGCGTATGCCGGCTCGGCGGAGCCTTCGAAGGGGGCGTAGAAAGTGACCCCCCTGGCGGCCAGTGCCCGCGCATCCGGAGCCTCCTGCGCCGCGCACTCCAGCGCCGTCGCGACCGCCAGCACGATTGCCGCAGTACACTGTATGAGCGTGCATCGCTTCATCCCAACACCTCGCGCGCTACCCTTCGCTAGTATCCATCTCACGCACCTCGTGATGCACCGGCCACGAGGCGCGGTCCGCGTGCTCGTACAGCCCCATCTCCTTGATCGGTATCCGCTTGAAGCCCAGCCTGTACGCCGGCGAGTCCTCGCGGAGCTGGAAGTCCAGGTTCTGTGGGTCCACGAAGTGCGGGTCCTCGTCCCACAGGTTGTCCTGGAAGGTCGTGTGCTCGCGGGCCACGCTGTTGATGTCGTCCCATTTCTCGCCCACGCTGATGTTGCGGGCGACCACGTTCCCCTTCGGCACCGCCGGCTCGTCCTCCCAGATGCCCACCAGCTTCGGATACCGTTCCGTCCACGGCGGCTCCTGGTACGGCATCGCCTCCAGCCGCTTCTTCATAGTCCCCTCGACCGACCCACTGGCCCAGCCCATCGCGCGGTTGTCAATATGCACGGCGCGCGGGCATTCTACGAAGATGTTGTTCTCGATCGTGTTGTCCCGGCCGCCACCGATGAAGGCTGCGCGGACAACGCGGTAGAACAGGTTGGCGTACATCACGGTCCCGCAGTACATGTCGTCGAGATACACCCCGACGCAGCCACGGCCCCGGAAGCCCTTGATGTCATGGAGGTAGTTGTGCCGGATGACCGTGCCGCGCATCGTCCAATCTCGGCCCGAGTAGATGGCTCCTGCGTCGTTCGACTCGTAGCAGACGCTGTGTATCTCGTTGAACTCGATGAGGTGGTCGTTGCCCCCGAAGGATATCGCCTGATGTGGCGCGTTCTCCATCAGGTTGTGCGAGACCCGGTTGCCGACGCCATGGAGCGAGACCGCCGGCGAGTACATCCGCTTCCAGCGCGCGTAGTGGTGTATGTGGTTGTTCTCGGTGTAGTGCCCGGCCGGGGTGAGGTTCTTCCGGTCACCTCCGCTGAGTCCGATACCGCTGGCGCCGACGTCGTAGATGTCACAGCCAACGACGCCGTTGTCCGTGCCGCCCGCGACCCGCACCGCGCCCACGCCCGTGTTGCGAATGGTGCAGGCGACCACGCGGTTACCCGTCCCGCCCGACATGGTGACCGCCGTGCCGCGCGTCGCCTCCATGACGAACCCGCGTAGCGTCACGTGCGAGACATCCTTCATCGTGACCAGCGTCGGCAGCACGGACACGACCGCCGTCGCCTCCTCGATGGGCGATGGCGGCCAGAAGTACAGAATGCCGGTCTCCCGGTCCAAGTACCACTCCCCTGCCATGTCCAACTCCGCCAGCGCGTTCAGGGCGTAGTACCACTGGCCCTTCCGGTACCCGTAGTGGTGGTAGGGCTCGGCGAGGGTGATGACGCGGTTCTCGGTGTCTATGGCCTCCACCCTCTGCCGCTGGTCCGCCCAGTCCCAGAACCAGTACCCGTGAAGCCACAGCTCCTTTTCGTCGGTCCAGCGCTCAGGCCGGTCGCCCTCGTAGGTGAACTTGCCGGTCCGGTCTCCCTCGCGCCCTCGCACGTCGAAGGGTTGGCCACCCACCACATCCACGATCTTGACGAAGCCCTCATTGGGCCATCGCGCCAGCGTCATCGGCTTGTCGCCGAAGAACAGCTCCAGCCGCTTGCCAGGCCCCACGACCTCTCCAAGGTTCTCGATCCCCTGCGCCTGCAGATCCGCCTGGAGGACGTTCCCCCTGGCGGGCTCCTCAAGCCGCGCCAGCATGGCGGCGTCGGTCACCGGGGCGAATCCGCTCACGCGCCTGCCGCCCGTCAGGCGCGCCTCCTCCCCCACGCGGGCCCGATAGATGATCGGCGCTGCCTCGGCCCCCGAGTCCTCGGCGGTTAACTCAAGCATCTGTAGGCACTCGTAGGTGCCGGCCCCCACCTCCACGACCACGCCGCCTGCGGGCAGGTCGCCCTCCTGCTTGACCTTGCGGATCTCGTCGCGGGCGCGCTCGAGGGTGGCGAAGGGGCCACCGCCCCCCCCGGGCTCAGAGCGTTTGCCCGACCACTCATCATTGCCCTCGGCGGCGACGTACAGCACCGACGCCGCGTCGCATCTTGGCATGCCATCTCCTCCCCACAGACAGACTACAGAGAGCAGTGCAATCAGCAGAGCGCCTGTGCGGCGTGTCGGGATCATACAGGTGACCTCCGTCATGCCTCCGGTATCAGTATCGCGGCCTCACCCAGCCGCAGCGGAATACTCTGAACCGGCTCTCCAAGCGTCCCGTCCGGCTGAAGCGGCCGGTAGACCCGGTCCAGGTCGTGCTCGATGGCGGTCTCGTCGCCCCAGCCCGCCGCGGGCAGCGAGGGCCGCACCACAACGAGAGCGTTGGTGAAGCGGCGCAGGTAGAGTATGGTGTCGGCGAACAGGCCCTCGACGATTCGTATGTCATCGAACCACGCCGTTCCCGTCGAGCCGTAGACGCGGAAATTCACGCGGCCCTCGAGGTCGTCAGCCGTCGTGAAGCTCTGACTGACGTGGGTCCAGTCGTTGGTGCCATGAAAGACGATGGCTATTCCGCCGGTTTGCGCGCCCTCGAAGTCGTAGACGTACATCTGCGCGCCCGCTCCGCCGTTGATCTCCTCGGTCTTCATCCACCCGTTCAGCGTGTAGGTGGTGTTGGGCTTGAGCGTCAGCCAGTACTTGCTGAAGTTGTTGATCTGCACGTTGTCGCTGTCTATGCGGACCGAGCGCTTGCCCGACTTGACGACCTCCTCATCGAAGACCAGCGGCAGCGCAACCTCCCAGCCGTCGGGCAGGCCGTCACCGTCCTCGTCAATCTCGAAGTCGCCGTTCGCCATCAGGTTCTGGCCGTCGGCCTCCTCTGCCTGCCTGATGGTGAGCTTCTCGTAGGGCCCTTCGGGCCTGCCGATGTCGAACTCCACGGCGGCATTGTACCAGGTCAGCGCTTTGCCGTAGGGGTGCCGCCCGTAGCCGTAGTAGGTGAAGTCGCCAGCCACCAGGTAGTAGGCGGCCAGCCCGAAGATGGCGTCGCGGTCGAGGGTGATGGGGACCTTCGGCCCGAACTCGCTGCGCTCCGGCTCGAAGATCGGGTTATACTGCAGCAGTTGTATCTTGCCGCGCCGGTCCCGCTCGACCGCGGTCTTCAGACGCGCCTCGAAGCCGCTGCCGCTGCTGGTGATGTTCAGCCACCCCTCGCTCTCCATCCCATCGAGCACAAAGGGGTTGGCGCTCCAGCCGTTGGCGGTCAGCATGCTGCCCGGCAGCGCGATCTTGACCTTCGCCAGCGCCATCTGCATGTCGCGCATATACGCATCCCCCTCGCCCGGCCCGCGCGGGTACTCCAGCACATCCGCGTCACGGCCCGCGCCGGGGACGTCGCTCCTGGTCGTGTCAACCCACCAGCCATCATAGCCACCGGCGATGAGGTCGGGCATGTACTTCTCCGCCAGGAAGCGCTGGTAGTCCGGGTGACCGATGTTCATCACGTAGTCGTCGCGCGGCGGGCCCCAGTAGTAAATGGGTATGCGCGCCTGCTTCATCTCCTGCGCGTGCGCCTCCGGGTTGGCCAGGTTGGCGAACTCCTCGTCATCAACCGCCCCGTCCCCGTTACGGTCGTTGGCGGGGTCCCAGCCGGGGATTAGGCGCGTCTCACGCGGGTTGGCCGCCCGCTCTGCACCGACGTGCAGGGTCACCTCCCTGTCCGTGCGGAAGTGAGAGAACATCTCGTCCGGGACAGCCTCCTCGCCCAGCCCCTGCTCCGCGCACCACGCCACCAGGGCATCGTGCTTACCGGAGGGGATCACCATCGTCGCCATCAGGCAGCCTCTGAGGGCAAGGTACTCCGGCCTGAACTCCTTGGCCGCCGGGGTCCCCCAGTTGACATCATAGCGACTGGCGAGAACTTCAGCATCGTAACCTCCGCCGAACTGAAGGAAGTAGCGCATGTGCGGGCGCAGGCTCGGCAGCGGTTCGAACTTCGTGGTGAAGCGCTGCACCTCGCTCCACGGCCCCGCCTCATCGTCCTCGCCCCACAGGCGCAGCTTCCAGAAGTATGTCGTCTCGTTCGCCAGCGGTCCGCCGGCGTACTCGATGATCGTGAGGCGGCTCTGCACCTTGCCGCTGTCCCAGGCGTCGGCCTGATCGGGCGCCAGCTTGTCCTGTGAGGTAGCGACCAGCACCTGGCAGGCCCGCTGGCCCTCGGTCTCCCAGTAGAACTCGGGGCAGATATCACGGACAGCCTCGTTATTGACGCGCCACTCACAGCGCAGGTCGGAGGCGCCCGGCGCACCCATGCACGGCACAGTCACGCCGCCCACGAGACCCAAGACAGCCAGCAGTCGCCCAACCGGACCCATCCTGAGCACGCACATACTCGCGCCTCCTATCCGAGTTCCCCCTGGCGCACCCGACGGCCTCTGGGATGCTGCTGCCACGCGGCACACCTGCCAGGAGCCTCCGCGGTGGCACAACACAGACGGAGTCCGTCACTGCGCGGGGATGAGGATCGCCGCCTCGCCCAGCCTCAGACTGATCTTCTGCGTCGGCTCGCCGAGGGTCCCGTCGGGTTGCAGCGGCCGGTACGCGTCCTCGAGGTCGTAGTCAAAGGCAGTCTCATCCCCCCAGCCGGCCGCGGGCATGCTTGGCCGCACCAAGACCAGCGCGTTGAAGAACCACCGCGTGTACAGGACCACCTCTGAGCTGACGCCCTCCACCAGGCGGAAGTCATCGAACCACGCCGTGCCGGTCGAGCCGTACACGCGGAAGTTCACTCGCCCCTCGGCGTCCTGGCCCGTGCGGAAGCTCTGTGACACGCGCGTCCAGTCGTTCGTGCCGTGCATGACGATGCTGATGCCGCCGGTCTGCGCTCCTTCGAAGTCGTAGACGTACACCTGCGCGCCCTGGCCGCCCTCAAGGTTCTCGGTCTTCATCCACCCGGTCAACGTGTAGGCCGTGTCAGGCTTGAGGGTGACCCAGTACTTGCTGAAGTTGTTGATCTGTACGCTGTCGCTGTCTATGCGTACCGAGCGCCTCCCTGACTTCACCACCTGCTCGTCGAAGACCAGCGGCAGCGTCACCTCCCACCCGTCGGGCAGGCCGTCCCCGTCCTCGTCCAGCTCGAAGTCCCCGTTCGCCAACAGGTTCTCGCCCACGTCCTCCTCGCTGCCGGTGATGACGGTCTTTTCGTACGCTCCTATGGGCTCGCCGATGTCGAACTCGGCGGCAGGGTTGTACCACGTCAGGCACTTGGCGTAGGGGTGCCGCCCGTAGCCGTAGTAGGTGAAGTCGCCAGCCACCAGGTAGTACGTTGCCAGCCCGAACATCGCATCGCGTTCCAGGCTGATGGGCACCTTCGGCCCGAACTCGCTGCGCTCCGGCTCGAAGATCGGGTTGTACTGGAGAAGCTGGAGCTTGCCGCGGGCGTCCAGCGCGGCGGCGGTCTTCAGGCGCGCCTCGAAGCCGCTGCCGCTCCGCGTTATGCTGAACCAGCCCTCGCTCTCCATTCCATCGAGCACAAAGGGGTTGGCGCTCCAGCCGTTCGCGGTGAGCACGCTATCGGGAAGCGCGATCTTGACCTTCGCCATCGCCATCTGCATATCGCGCATCCAGGCGTCCTCGTCACCGGGCCCACGCGGGTACTCCAGCACATCAGCGCTGCGACCGGCGCCCGGCACATCTGAGGGCGTCGTGTCCACGAAGAACCCATCGTACCCCCCGGCAAGTCGCTCGGTCATATACTTCTCGGCCAGGAAGCGCTGGTAGTCGGGATGGCCGATCCTCATCACGTGGTCGTCGCGCGGCGGGCCCCAGAAGTAGATGGGTATGCGCGCCTGCTTCATCTCGCGCGCGTGGGCCTCCGGGTTGGCGAGGTTGGCGAACTCGTCGTCATCCACCTTGCCGTCGCCGTTGCGATCGTTGGCCGGGTCCCAGCCTGGGATCAGGCGCTTCTCGCGCGGATTGCCGGCCCGCTCGGCGCCCACGTGCAGTGTGACCTCGCGGTCGGTGCGGAAGTGGCACCACATCTCCTCCGGCGGCTCGTCGCCCAGGCCCTGCTCGGCGCACCACGCGGCCAAGTCGTCATACTTCGTCGAGGGGATGACCATCGTCGCCATCAGCGAGTAGCACAGACCGATGTACTCAGGGCGAACCTCATTGGGGCCGGGCCTGAAGCTGGCATCGTAACGCCCCGCCAGCAGGTCGTTGTCCGAGCCGCCGAAGTTGACGAAGTAGCGCATGTGCGGGCGCAGGCTAGGCAGCGGCTCGAACTTAGTGGTGAAGCGCTGCACCTCGCTCCACGGCCCCGCCTCATCGTCCTCGCCCCACAGGCGCACCTTCCAGAAGTACTGCGTCTCGTTCGCCAGCGCCTCGCCGGCGTACTCGAT